>JBNLFC010000053.1:0-12588 GCA_050305335.1 Leptospirales bacterium | reverse complement strand
GTACTTGAGCGTCAGCGGGTCGATACCGGCTGCCTGGGCCAGCACCATCACCTTCATATGATCCTGCCCACCAATGGCACTACCGCCGCCAAAGTTTACTGCACCGGGATCCTCTTTCAAGGCATTGATCAGATCATCCAGGGCATCATCGGCGCTGAGATCTTGCGGAGACACCGGGTGTTTCGCCCGTGCGCTAAAATCCTCCCCATCCAGAATCAAGGAATAGGGCATACGGCAACTTTGCGCACACTCTCCCCGATTTCCGGAACGTCCCCCCAGAGAGAGGGAGGTGTAGCAATTGCCCGAATAGGAGATGCATAACGCTCCATGCACAAACGCCTCCAGCTCCAGATCTGGCAAAGCTCTGTGAATAACGGCTATTTCTGAAAGAGAGAGTTCCCTGGGAAGAGTTACCCTGTTAAAATTTAACTCCTTAAAAAAAAGTATGGAGTCCACCGAGGTAAGAGCCATCTGCGTGGAAGCGTGGAGCCGCACATCTGGAAAAAGATCCCGGATCAGCCTGGCCGCACCAACATCCTGCACAATGAATGCATCCGCACCCATTCGATAACTTTGAGCCACCGATTCTTTGAACGATTCATATTCCCTGGAAAAAATAAGGATATTCGTGGCAAGATAGACCGGAAGGCCAAAAAGATGGCACCGGGAGATGACCTGCTCCAGCTCCTTCCATGAGAAGTCGGCTCTGCGATTGCGTGCGTTGAAAGAAGGGAGCCCCGCATAAACCGCGTCCGCACCATTGTGAATGGCTGCTTCAAGAGCCTCCAGACTGCCCACAGGCGCCAGAAGTTCCGGTTTTTTGCCCGATGGGATGCTGCTTTTTTTTCTCTTTTTTCCCATCGGTTGATCCTTTGCAGGAGCAATAGCGCCTCTTTAGAACTCGTTTGCCTTAAGTGCTATATTTAACCCGGCTGGACTGCATGCCCTGTATAAAAGAGTTCGGCGGACTCTACTGTCTGCTCAATGAGTGTGCTGATAGTCATGGGGCCCACTCCTCCGGGGACAGGAGTTATATAAGACGCTCTGGGCGCACATGACGCAAAGTGCGCATCACCCACATTCCCTGCATTGTAGCCTGCATCCACCACTACGGCCCCGGATTTGATCCACTCTCCACGAATCAACTCAGGTTTGCCCACGGCAGCAATGACAATATCCCCTGTGGACACCACTTCGGGAAGATTCCTGGTGCGCGAGTGACATATTGTGACGGTGCAGTTTCTCTCCAGGAGCATCATGGCCATGGGTTTTCCCAGGATAGGCGATCGCCCTACTACCACTGCATGGCGTCCTTCCAACGGAATTTTGTATTCATCCAGAAGCTTTACAATGCCGGCGGGAGTACAGCTACCGAAAGCCCGCTCACCGAAACTGATTCGACCGAAACCCAGTGTGGTAACGCCATCTACATCCTTGTTGATGTCAATGCGATCAAAAGCAGCTCTCTCGTCAATTTGCGATGGGACCGGATGCTGCAACAGGATTCCCCTGACCTCGGCTTCCGCATTGAGGCCATCGATTACCCTCAGGAGTTCCTCGGTAGAGGTGGATGCTGGCAAGTCGACCCGGCGTGACCCCATACCTACGGCTTCGCAAGCTTTCCCTTTCATTTTCACATAAGTGGCGGAAGCGGGATCATCACCCACAAGAATCGTGGCCAGCACCGGTTGAGGATGGCCAGCATCCAGCAGTCGAGCCACCCGGGGTTTCAGTTGATCTCGAATCTTGGCCGCAAGGGCTTTTCCATCCAGCAATATCGGCGCCATGAATTCCTCTTTTCAAACAGATAATGGAGAGAGGCATTGACTCGATTCATTTCGAGGAAGTCAACGGGATTTTTCCAGGATGAGAGAGTGGCCTGGAACGTAAAAAAAGGGTGACTGAGACGGAATCAGCCTGAACATAGGAGCCCGGAGAGCGCAATACGGTTCCTCGTTGCAATTGTGGATAGCATTTTCACTGCGGAGAAATAGTTGATTCCATGACGTCTCCCATAACGCACAGAGTCCATGACCGAATGAATTAGATAGAGTCCAATTCCTCCGGATGTTTTTCCCTCCAACCGCTCTTCTACATCGGGTTTCACAACAGGACCCATCTGAAAGGCCTTTCCGGTGTCGGTGATATCAAGCCGAATCCGATCTCCGGTGTCGGGGATTGTAATTCGAACTTTCACGGAAAGAGGGCAGAATGCAGCCTCTCCATGAAAAATTATATTGCTGAAGGCCTCATCTGCAGCAAGGGAGATATCCAGAATATCTCCACGCTCTACATCCAGCGGGATCAGTGTCTCTTCAATAAAATTACATAGAATCGCAACGTTCTTCTTTATGGCGGCCAGACGGATCACATGTACCATTGCAGACTCCCACTTCTTTTTACGTTGATTTAACGTTGTCCTTCCATATCCCGGAAACGGCCACTCCTTATAAAATTCCTTTACAAACGGTCATACCGGGCGCTGCAAGGAATACAACCGATATACTTTATAGAGACTCGAAAAAAGCCACCAGTTTTTTGTTTTTTCTATTTCAGCTCATTTCAAGGCACCAGATGCAGTATCAATGGTATACAATGCGGGTCCAGGACGAAAGCGGAGCGAGGGGATTGCTCTTCTCCGCTCGATCCTTTTCAAAAAAATCAAGCAGAGAAAAACAGGAAGCCCTCAGGCCCCCTTTTCGATCCTGTAATAAGGAAATCGCTTCCAGTAAGATTCTTTGAATCTGTTGATCTCATCTTCATGGCGCAGAGTCAATCCAATGTCATCCCATCCATTCAAGAGTACCTCTTTGCGAAAACCATCAATCTCAAAACTGTAATCAACTCCCCCATTTGAGGTAATTTTCTGAGCTTGAAGATCTACAGTCAGCTCTACACCCGCAGTGGACTGAACATGCTGAAAGAGCTTTTCAACCAGTACCGAATCCAGCTTCACCGGCAGAATTCCATTTTTAAAGCAATTGTTGTAAAAAATATCAGCGAAAGAGGGAGCGATGATGACCCTGAATCCAAAATCCTCCAGTGCCCAGGGAGCATGCTCCCGACTGGAGCCGCACCCGAAATTTTCCCGGGCGAGCAAAATAGTTGCATTCCGATATGGTTGACGATTCAGAACGAAATCTTCATTTTCAACGGTCTCCTCTTCATTTTTATAGCGCATATCGTGAAAAAGATGTTTGCCGAATCCTGTACGCTCGATCTTTTTCAGAAACTGCTTGGGTATGATCAAATCAGTATCTACATTGGCCCGATCCATGGGTGCTACAATGCCTGTATGTTTCTTTAAGGGTTTCATAATTTACTCCTTGCTCGTAAAGTTCCAGGGCTTTCGGTCCAGCGGCTGCCCTGGTTCAGAAATTGGATAGTTGCGACTATTTGTAAGTGCGGATATCCACAAAATGTCCCTCAATGGCAGCGGCCGCAGCCATAGCGGGCCCAACCAGTTGTGTTCTACCACCTTTGCCCTGACGTCCTTCAAAGTTGCGATTGGAAGTGCTGGCAGAGCGCTCCCCGGGATTAAGATAGTCGTCATTCATGGCAAGGCACATGGAGCAGCCTGGCAAACGCCACTCAAATCCCGCCTCTTTAAAGATCTTATCCAGACCTTCGGCTTCGGCCTGACGCATTACCCTGCCTGAACCAGGTACAACAAGAGCTCGCAATCCCTCTTTCACTTTGCGACCTTTTGCAACTCTGGCCGCAGTACGGAGATCCTCAATTCGAGAGTTCGTGCAAGAGCCAATGAAGACTGTATCCACTTTTATATCTGTAATGGGCATACCGGCCTTGAGATCCATATATTTGAGAGCGGTCCTGGCGCTTTCAGCTTTCACGCTATCAGCCATGGAGTCAGGATCGGGCACACGGCCATCCACACCGATCACCTGCTCCGGGCTTGTACCCCAGGTTGCCTGCGGTACAATTTCAGAAGCATTAATTTTAATTACACTATCGTACTTTGCGTTGTCATCGCTTTTCAACAACTTCCAATCTGCAATGGCCTGATCCATGAGAGCACCCTCTGGAGCGTAGTCCCTGCCTTTGAGGTATTCAAAAGTTTTCTCGTCAGGTGCAATGATGCCTGCCCGAGCACCGGCCTCGATTGTCATATTGCACACGGTCATACGACCTTCCATGGACAGAGCGCTGATCTCTTCTCCGCGGTATTCAATAACGTAACCCGTTCCGCCTGCGGTTCCCAGTATTCCAATGATATGAAGTATTATATCTTTCGCCTCCACTCCATCCCTGCAGCGACCTTCCAGCGAAACCAGCATATTTTTAGATTTCGCCTGGGCCAGACACTGGGTGGCCAGAACATGCTCTACCTCAGAGGTTCCGATTCCAAATGCCAGAGCACCGAAAGCTCCGTGGGTACTTGTATGGGAGTCACCGCATACGATGGTCATACCAGGTAATGTTAGTCCCTGTTCTGGACCCATTACATGCACAATCCCATTATCCGGATGAGAGATATCGAAGTTTTTAATCCCGAACTCATCGGTATTTTTTTTCAATGTCTCTATCTGAATACGAGAGACCTCGCCCGCAGCTCCAGTGTCTCGACTGCGGGTAGATGTGTTGTGATCCATGGTGGCATAGGTCAACTCCGGGTGTACGGGCCGCCGATGGGCCATACGCAGCCCCTCAAACGCCTGGGGAGATGTTACTTCGTGGATCAACTGTCGATCGATGAAAAGAAGCGAAGCCTCGCCCTCCTTGCCCGCCCGGATCAGGTGGTTCTCCCAGATTTTATCATAGAGCGTTTTTGAGCCATTCATGTTCCTGCACCTCGCGTTTCAGAGTCCCGGACAGACTATGTCACCCTGCCCTTCTTTATTGCAAAGTTTAGCAGATCGGATCTATAAATACAAATAATTTGTTCTAATATCATATATTACTAAATGTTATAGTAGAGATCGGGAGAATTCTTCCACCCCCCCCTTTGACTCGATTCCCGGATTCCGGGCAAAACCACTACAGCAGGAAATCTCCGCAATATATATCTCACCATGAAGCGTATCAGCATGGAAGGGGTTCCATGGTTGGTTGCGTTGCTACTACCCTGCAGGAAACGCTTCCTATCAGAGCCAACTCCCGCTGCTATAACAAGCATAAGCAAAATAAATGAATACCAAAATTGAGTATAACAAATTGTTATTGCCCGCCCCAACCCTTTTCGCTTGTATTGGATCATGGAGTTCCGCCAGATCCGCTATTTTCTGGAGATCGTGCACAGTAAGAGCTTTGTGGCAGCCGCGTCTCACCTGGGACTTACTCAGCCAGCACTCTCCAGGCAGATGGCGCTCCTGGAGCGGGAGGTTGGAAACCGATTGCTGGAAAGAAGCGGGCGGGAAAACCAGCTCACTCCCGCTGGCGCTCTTTTTTACGAGAAAGCACTCCAGCTGCAGGAGCTCTGGAAAGAAACCATGGAAAGCCTTCATGCGCCGGAGCATGGGCTTTCCGGGGAGTATTCCATATCCACAGGTGTAACTGTGGCTTCCCGAATCCTTCCGTCCATTCTACAAAAAATCCGAACAGAGCATAAAGCAGCCATTTTTCGCATTTACGAAGGCGACGCCCGTCAAACCAGACAGGCACTGTTGCAGGGGGAAGTAGACCTGGGTATTCTCACAGGAGACATACAGGAGACACACCTCATGCGTAACTACTTTTTCCGGGATTCCATTGTTCCTGTTGTGGCAAAAGAACATCCTCTTGCAAAAAAAAGAAAGCTTACGTTAAAAGATTTGAAAAATGAAGATTTTGTCCTTTTCCATCCCAACTCCTCCATTCGCCAATCGGTGGAAAAGATCTTTCGAAAGCACAATACGCACTTTCGCCCCAATGTGGTGATGGAGTTGCGTTCCATTGAAGCGGTGAGTCGAAGTGTGGAATCATCACTGGGGGTAGGTTTTCTCTCTTCTCTATGCGTGGAACCCACCATGAAGATACTGCCCATACCCGAGTTGCACGGAAGCAGGGAGTTCTATTTCTACTACCGTCCGCTCCGAAGAGCCGGTGTAGATCGGTTGATTTCTATTCTTGCCGGGGAAGCTGCCACGGTGCTGGAACGCTGATTCGGTCAGATTAACCTGTATCAAGCGTCCAGAAGGTATTGCAAAGCACGAATCATACTGGAAGGATCAGCCCGATCTTTTCCTGCAATACCAAAGGCCGTGCCATGGTCGGGACTGCTCCTCAGATAGGGAAGTCCCACGGTCACATTCACTCCGGAATTGCCCTCCAGAGCTTTGAACGGAATCAGAGCCTGGTCATGATAGGGACATAGGAAAAGCCTGTACCGTTGACGCACTCCCGGCAGAAAGAGTCCATCGGAAGGGAACGGCCCTTCTACCGGAATTCCTTGTTCTCGCCAGTGCTCCGCCGTCTTTGTGAGGTATTCCTCCTCTTCAGTGCCGATGAGTCCTCCTTCTCCGCCATGAGGGTTCAGTGCGGCCAGAGCCCAGATAGAATTCGCATAATGTCGATTTTCTTTCAATTTATTAAGAAGATTCAAAAAATCGTCCGACTCGACAATGGGCCGCAATAGGGATGATACGTCCTTCAAGGGAATGTGCACCGTTATGGGAATGGTACTCATATGTTCACCATGCATGAGCATCAAAACGGGACATCCTGCCTGTGTGGCCAGATAATCGGTATGACCGTGGAAGTCCTTCGTTCCGGAACGGATCACCCACTCCTTGGATAAAGGCGCAGTCAACAGGCTACGCCCCGGATTTTCGGCCAGCAGGCCGGCAGCAATCCGTAGTGCTTCCATAGCAAGGTGGCCTGAACGTCTGCATGGATGGCCGGGCAATATCTTTTCATCGAGAAAGGCTGAGGAAACCGGGGCAATGGAAAAGAGCCAGACACCGGAGCCTGGACCAAAATGGGAGAGCTGCTCAAGTTCTGTAATATGTCTGTATGAAATTCGCGCCTTTTGCAGAGAGTCGAGGAATTTCTTTTGCTCGACCTCTCCGAAGGTGGAGAGATAAAGAAGATCAGCACCTCGATCCCGTATAATAGGAAAAAGGGGTGGAATGATTTCCGTAGAAATTCCGGCAGGATCACCGCCGGTGAGTATGATGGGATCTGCCAGACTGACTCCCTGACGCTATGTTTAGGTTACTTCGCTTTATCTTCGGCGAATAGTTTTTCCATAGACAGATTATCTCGATCATATTCGGCGATGATTTGATCCCGTGCGGTATGCTTGAGATCATTGGAAATCATACAACGTCCCTCAAGAATGACCCCGTTCTGGATGATGAGTTCTGGAGTGGTGATGTCACCCAGAATCCTGGCGGTAGGCAGGAGCATTACACGACTTCGAGCCGTGATATTACCCACGACAACACCTTCAATGATTACCGACGTGGCCTGGATGTTGGTCTTGACTCGTCCAGTAACACCGATGTAGAGCTGTTCGGCTTGAAGTGCTTTTCCCTCGAATTTGCCATCAATCCGAAGATTCCCGTTGATGAAGAACCTGCCACTGAAGTATGAGTTTTCGCCAATGGTGGTGTTCGTAATTTCGGAGACGTTTTTTACCAGCGCCATGATAGCCCAGCTTTCCCGACTCCTTTTAACCGGGAAAGCTTTTTTTATGTCAGTGAGTGTGAATCGAGCAAAAGAGACGGGAGTCTCATTTATTCTGCTGGCGAAGCTCTCAATTACCGGGGGTTTTCAAATTTGGCATGTGCAGCCGATCAATGGATTGGTCCACATAGGCGGAAAACTCTTTTATGCCATCGGAAACAGTTCGTCCTTCCAGAACGCGGGCAGAGTGAAACATGGGATCAAAGTGAATTGTCTCAGATTTATTGATAATGGAACCACCGTTGGTGCGGATATCATTGACAAGTCTGGCCAGGAAATCCTTACTGATTCTCAAGTATTCCACAGCCTCAAACATCAAAACCCTGCCCTGTCGGGTCTTCATTTTTAAAAGTTGTTCCCGAAAATCCTGTTTTTCGGCAGCAGCGTATTCTTCAATGGTTTCCGTGAGCACTTTTAAGCTGCGATGGACATTGTCCATACGGGTTCGGATAGAATCCCGTTCGGAAGCACTGGAAAAATCGAGTTTGCAGATTTGGTCGGAAAGCACCGGCCAGTATTCGTTCTGGATTACCTTTAAGACGGTATTCACAAAATTGATGTCATTGTCTGTGCAGTTGGGACTGGCCTTCATGATGGGATATTTATCCACTACAGAAAGCACGGGCCCCTCGTTTCGGACTTTCCCTCCGGGCACAGCTGAATCCTCTTTTGCCTTTAAGCCCAGCCTTGCCTTCACATCCTCGGGGTCTACATGATTCGGGTCCACACCCGGGAGCATAGCCGCAAGTTTTTCACCCATTCGGCGCATCTCTTTTTGAACACGCTCCACCTGGTCACGATTGGGGGATGTGTGCACGATCCCTTCCATTCTTTTTAAATTATATAAAAGCTTCTGGATCTCTTCTTTCTGTTCAGGAGTAAAATCTGACATCAAAGTGATCATCAGGACCCATTGCTATCCATGGCAACTTTTTTTCTACTCACCTGATCAGCAAATTTCCACGTATCATCAGGGCTTCACTTCTTCTGCCCGATCGCTCCAGCAGTTGAGCGTATCCCTCTCTAATTTCCTCAACCTCTTCGGTCCTCCGGATCAAAGGTCTGTACAGGGAAATTGCCTCCTCCACACGCCCTGCATTCATTAAACATTCTGAGAGATTCATGATTACTGCGGGATTGAACCTTGCCGATCGACTCAAGAAGCGTTCACCGCTTTTTTCTCTTTCATCTGTGTGTCGGGCATAGTAAAGACCCGGCTCTATTCTGAAAGAAGGTACGGGACCCGCAAGAGATAGCATGGTAATTCCTGCTAGAGAGTGTGGAGTCAATCGTCTGAACAATTTGCCATCCACGTTTAACCTGCGAATTGCAAGAGAACGCATCACGGGAGTAAGTTTCTCCAGAAGCTGAGCATGTCTGCCAGACGTGTCTTTCAGACATGCTACCAGATCCAGAATCATTGTATCCACCGTATAACCTCGATAGGTATTGCCGTTGAGAAATTCCAGCCACATTTCTCCCATATCCGACTCAGGGAGACTCCCTGGGAAATGGGTCTCGAAAAGCTGCCAGAGCAGATGGAACCAACTGCTCTGATCCTGCTTTTCGACCCTTAAATGGAGCATCAGCGTGGCCAGATACCAGTCGTGAGTGTTGATCAGTTTCGTCTGATCTCCCGCAACAAGCGAAGAGAGAAGTTTCATAAGGTGGAAAGGCTTGCCCGCTATGATATACTGATCAATGAGCATTCTATGGGCAATGTGGGAGGCGCCGCCTTTCAGCGCGCTACTCAGAAGCCTTCGACTTTTACGATGCTCTCCTCGAACGGTAAGTATTCCATATAGATTCCAGAGAAGGCGAGATCTTTCCTCTCCCTCCTCTTTGTTCATATCCTCCATCCACCGCTCGATACTCCGTTTCTCCAGCAGGTTGTCACCTCGAAAGGCAGCCATGGTAAACGATATGAAAGGACTTGTTTCAAGTATAAAAGGAAGAACCGTCACCTGACGCTGCCTATGAATGCGATATACGATATCAAACAACGGATGAGCGCTGCGAGCCTTCGATCTAAGATAATCGGATAGACCGTTTCTTCCTTCCATAGCGGCCAGAGCTGCCGCAGCCGCAACCCACTCTTCCCCATCTTCATCCAGTGCCCCGGATTCCATCATTCGAAAGGCAATGGTATAAATCCAGGACGGCTTGAGCATCCAGAACGAATAGTTGAATAGAAGTTTCAAACCAATGTGATCGTTACCGATAGGTTTGATGCGATGAGTGCCCTCCTTTAGATAAATGTGATAGAGCCCATCCATCCAGATATGTATCTCTCTTGCATCGCAGGCGAGCCCCTGCGGTTTCCAGAAAATCTGTGGAAGAGAGGATGCAACAGGTATGCCATCCACCCCGGGGAGATAGATCAGGGTAATCTCCGGCGCGGTATTGAGTAATTCTCCATATTTTTCCATCAGAAGCTGGCAACGCGTGTCGAACTCCCCTCCCGTGGCCAGTCCGGTTTGATCGGACTCAGTTCGTTTGAAGGACTCTCTCCAGCTTCCAAACTCCATTTTGTACCTTCCCACTTTCAATTTGATAGGCTGTCCCAAACGCTGCTGGAGGCTTCCCGGGCAACTTCTCCAGACAGAAGAAGCCCGGGGAATGCCCATGGACCGCGGAAGGATGGGATCTCTTATCAACAATCGACCAATTTCGAAGATCCCATAAAGAAATGATTTGCATTCACGTCCAATAGAGCTGCAGCTGATCAGGAAACTGAAGATCTCACTTTCGCAAGAAACCATCTTTCCGATATTAGTATCCGTATGTCCTCTTCATCCTTACGTAACTTGCTTTTTGCAATTCCCGCTATACTCTTGCTAATCCCCCTGTTTTCCATTCAATGCGATCCGTTTTCCCTCATTCGAGCCGGTCGCTGGGAAGAGATTCGCACTTATTTTGATCATGCCGGCGGCGCTGACAACCAGACCCAGCGCTACATTCTTGCCAGGGCTCGAATGGAGTCATCCAGGGAAAACTCTGGTGGGAAATGGGTATGGAATGAGGGGACACAGACCTCTCTCCGACTTATGCTTCAAAACGCGTCAGTCCCTTGCCAGGTTTCCGGGGACCAAAAAGCCCTCCTGGGTTGCTTAAAAAATGAGAAAAAAGGTCAGGTTAGCGAAATTTTGCCAAGGCTCTCCCTCTATCGGGCGGCTTTGCTTATGGAAAATCTGGGAGATTTTCCGGCTGCCCGGGCAATTCTGGAGATGGTAGACCTGAGTCTATCAGATCCCTTGAACAATCATATCTACTGGAGACGTCTCAGCTATCTCTTCAAAAACAATCTCACCCGCGAAGGGGCCAATCTTGCTCGCAGCTACCTGATGCTCCAATCTCCCCTGTCTGAGCTCTGGCGAGGGAAGCTCCTTCTCGCGGAAAACGATCGGGCAAACGGACTGGAGGCCTATCTTCGTGCTGCTGCCACTACAGATGCTGACTGGATCAAGCTTGCTGTCTATCGGGATTTAAAAGCGGGTTATCCGGATATTTTTGAAAGAAATTCGATCCTCAACAACAACTATACAGCGCGCCAGTTGATTCCCCTGGCACCCCGGATGAACCGGAACGAGATAGCCTATATGAAAGAGGCAATCTCCTATTCATTTCTCACATCCACCGCTCGCCCGGAGACCATCGATGATGATGGCGACTTCCTGATTCTCACAGGTATGAGCAGCCAGCTTCCACCATATGCTGCTATGCATAAATCCCGGTTGCTGGAGAATCCCGACATTTTACTGGAGTGGTTCCAGCAACTGGAAAGGAAGAAAGAAAAACAGCTCATACTCACTCTGGGAAAACAGTTCCAGGAAGCTCTTCACACCCGGGCGGCTCTCTGGCGTAGCTACATTGGAGCATTGAAAGGAAATACCGACTCGATGAGTTACTTCCGGGAGCTTCTGGAATACCTAAACGTCAATCAGACCGATCGTAGAATCTATGATCTGGTGATTGAAATTTTGATCGGTAACGACCACAGACATATTCGATGGGCTCGAGAAGCATACTGGAAAGTGGCCCTGGAAAAACTTCCTCTTACCACCGGAAAGGGTCGCTTCATCTACTGGCTGGAGCGTTACTATCGCAGCCACAATCGAACCAGAGAGGCTGATGAGCTGAGCGATAATTTTTATCGTTATGCGCCAGGAAGCTACTACGCCCAGGCCTTCTGGGACAGGAAGAAAGCTGGCGGTAACAACTATGCAGACGACTGGCGTCGTGTACAGAATAGAGACGAATACCTGAGCTGGGTGAGCAAATGGGGAGATAACGACGAAGCGTTAAATTTTCTCTCACGCATGGAACGCTCCAGATTTCTGGACCCTGAAGCAATGCGCTTATGGGACTACCTCCGCGACTCACGCTACACGGTGCCAGGAGACATTCTCACTCTCTTTCGCCTGGGCGAAGTGGATCTGGGAAATGAGTTTTTTCGCAAAGCCTACTCAGTTACCGTTCTAAAAAAAGAAGACCTCTCCAGAATGTCCTTCATAGGCAGGAGCACTGGCAACCACTATCTTGCCACTTACTATACCCGCCGTATCCTGGTAGAATCGGGAATTCCTGAAGACCCCTTTTCTCTTCCCGAAGCCATGCTGGTGACCATGTACCCCCGGCCCTATCACAACAGCGTCCGTCGATATTCAAAGGAGTATCAGATCCCGGAAGAGATGGTTTATGGTTTGATGCGACAGGAAAGCACCTTTCAGGAACTGGCTCTTTCCCGGTCCGGAGCCATGGGACTAATGCAGATTATGCCAGCCACCGGCCGCTGGTTGGCGAAGCGCATGAAAATTCAGGACCCTGATTACTTTGAACCCGATACATCCATTCAACTGGGAACAAAATTCTTTTCGGATCTACTTCATTCTTATGGCAACGATTTCCGTTGGGCTGCCATTGCGTACAACGGAGGGCCAGGACGACTGCGCACATGGAAAC
>JBNLFC010000052.1:0-12598 GCA_050305335.1 Leptospirales bacterium | reverse complement strand
CCAATGTTGCAAGCAATTATCCCGATCTGACACTCATTTCGGTAACCCAGATAATTAAACCGGTGGAAGAGTTTGATCAGATCATTTTGTTGATGGAAGGCGAGATAGTTGCCACGGGTAAGCATGAAGATTTGCTGGTGAGTTGCCCGGAATATGTTCAGATTTACAACTCCCAGATGAGTACAAGTCACTATGAATTACAACCTGAACACCTCTATTGAAAAGAATGCAAAGAAAGGCTCCCTTTTGGGTTCACTATCCACACTGATAAGCCATATGGTAGAGGAAAAACGAACTCTTCTGGTCGCGTTTCTTGCTACCATGATCACAGCTCTTCTTTCTCTTCTGGGGCCCATGGTCATAGGGCATACCATCGATACCTACGTTCAAACAAAGCGATTTCATGGTGTAGTCCTGTTTGGCGGTTTATTACTGGCAATCTATATGGTTTCATTCGGAACGGGGTACATCCAGGCAAAGTTAATGGGCACTGTAGGACAGCGCATGCTTTTTACGCTGCGCAATAATCTTTTTAAAAAGTTACAGGAGTTGCCGGTAGACTTTTTCAATCAGAACAGAACTGGAGATCTTATCTCGAGAATCAATAACGATACAGACAAGATTAACCAGTTTTTCTCTCAGTCATTGATGCAATTCATTCGGTTTATTCTTGTGATGATCGGGGCTGCTATCTTTTTGCTTTCCATCAATTTGCCCCTCGGTGCAGCCGCACTATCTCCCGCGATTTTGATCTGGGTATTCACAAAATCCATATCGCCCTGGGTGAAAAACCGCAATGCGGCAAACCTGAAAAGCACGGGCGCCTTAAGTTCCGAAGTGCAGGAGAGTCTGAACAACTTTAAGGTGGTAGTAGCATTCAATCGGCGGGACTACTTCAGGCGACTCTTCGATGAAGCCAATGAAGATAACTACAAAACTTCACTGAGAGCCGGTGTGGCAAATAATCTTTTTATGCCGGTCTACACACTCTTTTCCAACATCGGTCAGCTTGTTGTATTGACATTTGGCATCTACTTGATCGCTCTGGATCGCTTTTCCATAGGCCTGCTGATCAGTTTCCTCGCGTACATTACCAGTTTTTACAATCCATTGCGTCAACTGGCGGCGCTCTGGGCCAACTTTCAGGTGGCGCTGGCAGCCTGGGACAGGATACTGAGAATCCTGAATATGGAAAACAATATGCAGACCGTAGAGAAAGGAGATGTAGTAGCATCACCAGCTCTTATTTCGTTTCGTAATGTCTCATTCACATACCCTGGAGGGAAAGAGGTGTTGCACCATATTAATTTTGATCTGGAGCCGGGGAAAACCTGTGCCTTTGTCGGGCCCACAGGGGGCGGAAAAACAACCACAGCCTCGCTCCTTGCAAGATTGTACGATCCGACTCAGGGTGTGATTCTGCTGGATGGATACGATATTCGATCTTATACTTCCAGCGAGCGTGTAAAAAAAATCGGCTTTATCCTGCAGGAACCCTTTCTCTTCAGCGGAACTGTGCGGGACAATATTTTGTACGGAAATCAAGAGTATCAAGATTACAAAAGCGATGATCTAACCCGGATCCTCCAGGATGCAGGGCTGGAGGATCTATTGCAGCGGTTTGAGCAAGGTCTGGATACGGAGGTAGATGTTTCGGGAGATGGAATCAGCCTGGGACAAAAGCAACTGATCGCATTTATGCGAGCGGTGTTACGCAAGCCGGATCTTCTGATCCTCGACGAAGCAACTGCCAATATCGATACCGTAACGGAGAAAATGCTGGAGGAGATTCTGCAAAAGCTCCCTTCTACCACAACGAAAGTGATCATTGCCCACAGACTCAACACCATTGCCAGTGCAGATGATATCTATTTTGTGGACTCCGGCGAACTCACCCGTGCCGGATCTCTGGAACATGCCATTGATATGCTCATGCATGGGAAAATGGCAAGCTGAAAGGATAGCTTGTGTCTCCACCCCTGTGAAATTTTTCGTAAGGTTCAGGAAAAAAGATGGCTTATATATCGATATTTAGCTAAATATCTAAATATAAACAATGGAAACTGAAGTGGTTTGTCCCGGGAGCCTGTCATGACAAAGACCAATATAATAAAAATTTCCCTTTTTCTAATCATCACCTGTGCCCTGGATTGGACGTTGATTCTGATTTTTCAAGGGATGCACGGAAGATGGAATACTCCAGTGGCAACGATCATTGGAGCGATTTATATGTTCGGTCCTTTTACAGGTGCAGTGGTTGTTCAGAAGTTGCTATACAGGGAAGAGTTGAAGTCTTCCCTGGGAATCAGTTTCAAATTGAACCGATGGTGGTTTCTGGGATGGCTGATCCCCCCTGCACTGGCTCTGAGTGCTTATGGGATCTCTTTGCTCCTGCCGGGAGTCAGCTATTCTCCGGATATGCATGGGTTGCTGGAACGCTATACCAATGTTTTATCACCGGAAGAACTTGAGAAATTGAGAATACAAATTGAGACGACAGCAGGCCCCTACTTGTTCTGGATCATGCTCGGTCAGGGTCTTCTGGCGGGCACTACCATCAATGCGCTGGCAGCCTTCGGGGAGGAGGCGGGATGGCGAGGGTTTTTATACCATGAATTGCGATCCTGGAATTTCTGGCCCATGTCCCTTTTGATCGGTTTTATCTGGGGTGTCTGGCATTTTCCCATCATCCTAATGGGACACAATTATCCTCAACATCCGGTAGCAGGTGTCTTTGTGATGATTGCGTTCTGCATGCTTCTGGCACCATTGATTGGATATATTCGTTTGAAATCTGGTTCGGTTATTGCAGCTGCCATATTTCATGGCACCATCAACGGAACAGCCGGGCTTTCGCTTGTTTTTTTAAAAGGTGGAGCTGATCTAACGGTCGGTATCACCGGCGCTGCAGGCCTGGGGGCATTGCTGGCAGCGAATTTGCTGCTTTTTATTCTGGAAGGAAAAAATTTACGGAGTGTACCTGCGTATTCAATCTAATTGTCCAGATGTGCGATCAATGATGTCAAAATGCAGAGGCTCATGCTGCAGAGGTGGCTCCCCTGATTGATGAGCATCTATTGTTGTACCCGATGTAGCCTCCATTGAGCAATCAATAGCCCTGCGTACAGGACAAAGAGTAATCCCAGGTTTTGAAAAGTATGACTGAGATCGCTCCATGAGAGAGGTTCTAGAAGCAGAAGGCGATAGGAGTTAAGAAAGTGTGTGGAGGGCAACGTCCAGGAGAGTGCTTTCAGCCAGCCCGGCAGAGCGATTCCAGGCCAGGAGAAACCCGCGAGAAAGAAAGCGGGAATAGAAAAAAACATAAGTGCCATCATGGCGGATGTGGTTTTCGCAAAGATCCAGGCAAGGTTTGCCGCAAATAGAGCAGTGACAGCGATGGAAGAAAATAGAAACATAAGGATCAGGATAAGTGTCGAACGGGGTTGTATGGAGAAGTATGGGAGAATACCCCAGGTGAACAGTATCGTGAAGAAAAACTGAAAGGGAATATGAGCTATGATTTTACCCGCTTTGACAATCTCTAAATTACCATATTGTTGAACCAACAGAGCTTCGCGCTGAAGTTCGCGTTCTTCCACAATGGAGAAGATCAGTGCAACCAGCATCACCTGTTGCATAACCATCAGAAGCAATCCTGGAATAATAAAGGTAGAATAATCTAAATATGGATTGTAAATAAAATGAATATTGGCCTGCAAGGATTGATGGATGGCGTAGGCCCTTTTGAAACTATTCCCTTTTTTTTGTTCATAGCGAATGAAGAGAGCTGCCGACGCGCTTTGAACAGCCTGCGAAAAGGAAACCAGGATGGGGTTGATCAGAACAATGTTTGATGCTTTTACAGCGATCAGAGTTCTTGCGTCAGAACCGCGCTTGATCTCTGCTGTAAAACCATGCGGAATCACTACATATCCCTCGATGCTCCCTTCATTCATCTCTCTGTGTGCTCTAGATACGCTCTCGTAGTAGCCTACAATACGAATGCCGGATGTGGCATCCAGCCATTGCCCTAGAAAACGGCTCAATCGTGTCTGATCCTGATCAATGATGCCCACCGATATTTCGCTTAATGATCCGGCAAGGTATACGGAGCTTAAGAGCAAACTGTACAGGATAGGCGCACCGAAAACGAACAGGCGTATATCTTTATGGAGAAAAATGCGACGCATTTCATATACTACTGCCCGGATCAACTGTCGTAAAACCATCAATCACCTCTCAGCGGGGTAGACGCCTCTCCTCTGTTTAAATTGAAAGAGGGCTATTGCCAGAAGGAAGGCGATCATTGAGATCCCCAGAAGCCAGGCCATCTCATGTATGGAAAAATAGAGTGAGATGTCTTCCTGGTATGTTTTGCGAAAGGCAGAGAGGTAGTGAGTCAGCGGAAGTAGTTCTGCAATCCATCGCACAGGGGCGGGCATAGCAGAGAGTGGCCACGTATACCCGGAGATAATAAATGCGGGAGAGGAGATAATGATTACATATTTGATTGAATTAAATAGACTGGAAGTTGCTACGCTAATCAGAAGTCCCATTGCTAGAGTGGCAAAGATAAACGGAATCGTTATGATTTCCATCTGTAATAGATATCTTCCTGCAGGCAGGCCGGTCAGCCAGAGGAGTGCCACATACCAGAGAAGGTGCAAAAAAAAGGCGATGAAAAAATATGGGGTCAGTTTTCCTGTGAATGCAGCCGTAGACCGGGGTAGATCATTGCCCCATAGTTCCATGAACTGGTATAGTCTTTTTGATTTGAGTTCTCGCGTAATCACCAGCGCTCCAGCCAGCATGATCAATTGGTGGAATACGGAGATCCAGAGTCCCGGCGCAAGATAGAGTCGGTAGTTGTAAGCGGGATTGTAAAGTCGGTACACGTCATTTTTGATGGGTGAAAAGTGAGCCATGGCCATCTCCTTCTCCTCGCCGGTTTTGCGGAGCATTTTAATCATGACCCCGGCGGAAATAGTTCCGCTGACCGTCATAATTTCGGAATAAGCGAGATTTGCCACCATCAGATTGGAGGCATTGACGTATGCCTGAAGAGTTGTGCTTCTGGCCCGTTTGATATCGGTAATGGCCCTGCGTGGGATGAGGAGTCCGAAAGCGATCTCATCTTTATGAATCAGCTTCTCTATCTCTGATACGGACTCCACCTGACCCAGATATCGTAAAGTCCGTGTAGAGTTTAGATAGCGTATAATAGTTCTGGAAAAGGGAGTCTGATCCCGATCCACCACTACAAAGGGTAGATCTGTCACCACTTCTGCGGAAAAGATGGCTCCGACAAGAAATGCAAAGAGGATAGGCCACAATAAGAGAAGAATTACTTTTTTTCTGTTATCAAATAGATCACTCACCTCGCGCTTTGCCGCTTCCAGGAAGGTCCTTTTCCATTGCTTTATAAATCTCTTCATGGATGGCTATGGGGTAATCAATGCGGTCATTCCAGGCCTGAGTTCTGCTATAGCTCCGCCTTTTGGCCTGGCATGAATTTCAAATGTTTTCAAGTCAAAGCTTCCTGTCTCATTTGTGGCTTTCCACTTTGCGAACTTCCCCAATGCGGAAATGTAACTGATTTCAAAGGGATAACTTTTTTCCAGCGCAGGGAAACGGATCTGAACTTCGTTTCCTTTTTTGATTTTTTTTAAACGATCTTCTCTCAAGTGAAATACCACCCACTGATCCGATGGGTTGAGGATGGTGATCACAGGATATCCTGGCGAAATAATCTCACCTTCACGGGATATGATGCTGGAGACTTCACCATCTATAGGCGATCGTAAAATCGATTCATCCACATATGATTTCACTTCATTGCGTTGGCCGCTCATGGCCTCCAGCTTCTGGCGAGCGGCATTGTACTGGTAGCTCACCTCATCGAACTTCTGCCTGGGAATGGCACCCTCCTGGTAGAGTTTTTTGATGCGTGCATAAGTTTTACTGGCATATTGAAACTGACTGCGGGCTTCGGAAATGGCGGCATTGGCCATGTCCATTTTTGCATGGACTGCTTTGCTTTCCAGATATCCCAGCACCTGTCCTCTGGTAACAGTTTCACCTTCATAAACGGTAATTCGCTCCAGACGGCCGGGAATTTTAACGCTTACATCAATCTCCACTGCTTCCACCTCACCTTCCATGACAGGATTTTCCCCGGCGTTGCAGGAGCAGGAGGTAAGAGTAGCAAAAACTAGAAAAACAGGAACTGCATTCCGAATGTGGGTCATAGGATACCCTCCATTTTTTTCAGTATCAGAAGTGCCATCACAAGATCATAGCGGGCATCTTCACGGTTTACATAACTTTTGTCCAGGAGGGTTTCCGCATCCAGTAGATCCGTATTGGTGCTCAACCCCTGTAAGAATCGGCTACGGGTAATGCGAAGATTTTCCTCTGCCCGGGCCACTTCATCTTTCGCAGCTCCAATCCTCTCCATGGCCCCGTTGCGATTGAGCCATGCCTGGCGAACCTGGAGGTTGATTCCGCTGGAGGTTTCTTTGTAAATATTATTCAGTGCTTCTGCTTTTTCCTCCAGAGCTTTCGCTTCATGTTTTGTCTTGCCACCATCGAAAACTTTCCAGCGAAACCCGGCGCTTACGGACCAGAAATTTTGTGCGGAAAGATAGCGATCCTGAATTCCGTTGAATCCGCCGGTAATGGCAACCTGGGGAAGATCAGCCTTCTCCTTCATGCTGGCCTGTAGATGAAGAGCTTTCTGTTGCTCCAGAAGTATCTTGAGTTCCGGGCGATTCTGTTGTGCAGTGGCAAAGGCTTCCTCCAGATTTATCTCCGTGAAGTCGCCCTCCAGTTCGACCAGTGCGATGGGTGATTGGAACTCTTCTTCCGATTCATGATGCATGAGTCGATGGTACGCTGCTTCCGCCAGAGCGAGCGCATTTTTTGCCTTGATTTGCTTCTGGCGTGCGTCGGAAATCATCACCTGCATGGTGAGTAGTTCGCTCTTTGAAAGAATCCCCTCTCTATGGAGACGCTCAACATCTCTCTGGTGAGCCTGGAGTGTGCTCATGTTTTTGTCTGCAAGTTCCACATAACGTTTTGCTTTCAACACGCCCAGATAGATCTCGGCTGCGTTAAGCTTTATCTCGAGGATCATGCGCTCTTTCTCTGCTGTTGCGATGGCTTCGCCGGACTGTGCTGCATCAACACCATCGCTGATCCTGCCTCCTGTGAACAGGGGCAGAGATATTCCAGATCGAAAGAAATAGAAATTTCTTTGAAGCACCGGGACCGTTAGATTTACTCCCGGAAACAGGCTTGTTTTTGTACCCATTTCATGGTCGTTGACGGTATAGCCCCCTTCCACCGTGAATTCAGGCCAGTGGTAAGAACGTGCATAGCGGGTGGTTTCGCGGGCGGAAGCCACCATCCGTTCAGAGGCCTCCTTGCGATAATCAACGGAAAGAACCCGGCTCCAGACATCTTCCAGGGAGATTCCCGGTTCAGCAGCAAGGGCCCGGGGAAGATGGAAGAGCATCAGAAATAGAATCCCGGAGCAGATGATAGCAGTCCCTGGAAACGGTTTGGTTCTGCATGAGACCATATATCAGTCTATCGACTAAATCGCTGGTTTGCGGGTCAACTGAATCCTCGATTCCCATTGCCGAAAATTTATGATTTATCTCAGTCAGGAGAAGTCTTTGAAACAAGCGTAGCATTTCGATTCTTAGAGCATTTGCTCCATTCTTTTCACCCATTCCGAATTCATTTTAGAAAGCCTCTTTTTTTTTCAGGTTTTCTTTGACAATCCATTGTATATGTTTTGTTTTCTTTTTTATCAGAAGTTCAAAGGCCCACGATACCACATACAACAACGAACTCCTCCGGAGAGTTGTGGAGATCCGGTCTTTCATAGGCCAGGCATCTTTCTATCTCCTTTGCGTTTGCCTCTGCTGCGAATTCATACATCAAAGAGAGATTGCTTCTGGGGCCTGGTAATCCGGAGTTTTCCAAAAGGTGTTTCATAGTGATCATGCCCATGTGCCGCTCAATTCGACAAATTCACCCGGGGTAAAGACTGATACTACAGATATGGCTTTCCGGGCCATTTCCTTATCAAGTGTGATCAGTGCACTTTTTGTGGAGAGTGCAAGTGAAACATAGACCAGATCTGCCGCTCGAAGAGCAGTGGAATATAGCAGGTCGGGAAAAGAGGCCTGACATTCGTGGGAATCGAAAAGATGAAAGACGGGACGGGAAGGAAGATCCAGAACCAGCTTCATGGCCCGTTCAGTGGCGGCCCGATCTTTTGTGCGCCGAAAAAGGGCTGCGGAAATTTCCCAGAGTGCGAAGCTGCTGATGTGTGGTCGCATCTTTTCAGGAATTGTGAAAAGTAGCTCTTTACTTTCCTTGTGAGCTACTTCCGTCTCAAGGAATGCAGACAGAAAGACCGAAGCATCAAGGACCAATCCATCGCTGATGGTAGCGGA
Organism: Leptospirales bacterium; assembly: GCA_050305335.1. Lineage (GTDB taxonomy): Bacteria > Spirochaetota > Leptospiria > Leptospirales > Leptonemataceae > JBNLFC01. The sequence continues at coordinate 4,130 of JBNLFC010000052.1, read as the reverse complement.
TAATGTCAATCCAGCCTTCCCCTTTCATTTTGTAATGCCTCAACTGCGGAAATGGTTGAGTTTTTCTTTGCTGACTTACTTAATTGGGCGGATATTGTATTAAATTGAGTCTTCCACGACTTTGATGCGGTAGATGTATTCCGTTTTCGGGACTCGCTTTTTTCTGAATTAAGACGAGCCCGCAGGCTTTCAATCATTAACTCTTTGAGGGAGAGCCCCTCCAGGGCAGCTTGTGCCTTTGCCTCGCGAAACAATGTATCAGGGAGGTCCAGTGTGGTGCGCATAAAAGCATAAAAGCATAAAAATGCCCTTCGTCAAGGAGAATCTATTGGCTCCCCCAAATTTTACAGAAATGTGGTGGAGTCACGAAAGTCATACGGATCAAGAGTTGGAAGCAGAAGTTTCAAATCTCCTTTCCACAGTGGGGGCAAAGTTTTTTATTTCCGGCTCTACGCTGGCTCATTTCGCTGATAAAACCGGAGCTGATAATACCCGTGGGCAGTGCCACAAAACCAATTCCGAGGATGGCAATGAGCCCGCTCAACACTTTTGTCATTTGCATCTGAATTAGCTCCAGAAAAAAGATCGGTATTCAGTTGCTATGCATTGAGTGCCCCCTCTGTGAGCTCTGCGCTCTCTGTGTGAAACTTGCTTTTTCAGGGGATTTCTGATTGCTTATTTTGTTCGACCTGCCAGAATACCACGGGGGGCGCATGAATCTAAAAAAACTGAAACAACTGGAAAAAGAGTTTCTCGAAAAATATCCCGGAGGATTTAAAAATCCCTTCTTTGCAGATATTGAAAAAAAACACAAAGTAACGAAGATGACCGAAATGGCCCGTGAAGTCTTTGCTCCGGAGAAATTCAAAAACCCTGTTGTGGTTGTGGACAGTCTTTCTAAATTAATCTCTCGTTCGTCCATGGTTTCTGTTTTTGAGAAGCCAAAGTTTCGCGATTTTGTTCATTCACTCTCGGCTCCTGATAAAAAGCGGCTTGCCACAGGTCTTGAAAAATTTTTGCTTACAAAGCAACAAAAAGAGGGTTTTGAGTTAATGCTGGATGTGCTGGTAAAGGGGAAGATGGCTAAATGGTCCCTCATCTCGGCTCCGGGTGCTTACTTGCATCCGCACCATGAGGTTTTTATAAAACCGACAACAGTGAAGAGTGTGATTGCTGCACTGGAACTGGAAAACCTTGAGTATAAGGCCAGGCCCTCCTGGGAATTTTATCAGGAATATCGTAAGCAGATCAATGCCATGAAAAAACATATTTCAAAAGATCTGAGCCCCAGTAACGCGGCCTTCTCTGGCTTTCTGATGATGAGCACCTCGTGGTTTTGACATTCAAACGCAACACCATGCATGAATTCCTCAGCCAGAAGGCCTTTCAGTCAGATGTGCATGGCAGGAGCAACGAGCGTGAATCGGTTGCATGGTATTGACCGGTGGAGAGAAACCCGACAAGCCCCACCTCCTGTGGGGCGTCGTGTATCCCGGTCATGGATGGAGAGAGTCTCGACTCAGATTGTTTCCATGAGACGTCCAGGTCTTCATTGTCATCTTATTTCTTCGTGTCGATGAACGGTTTCAAAAGCTCAATAGGCAACGGAAGAATTACAAAACTAGAACGGTCATTACTGGCAACGTCACCCATTGTTTGTAAGAATCGAATCTGCATGGCAGCAGGGTTTTGCGAAATAATCTGGGCAGCGTCGAAAAGTTTCTGAGAGGCCTGGAATTCAGCATCTGCGGAGATCACCCTCGCTCGGCGGTCCCGTTCTGCCTGTGCCTGGCGTGCCATGGCGGTCTGCATATCGGATGGTAGATCGATATGTTTCACTTCCACAAGGCTCACTTTGATCCCCCACACGTCGGTCTGTTTATCGATGACCTCCTGAAGGTGGGCATTGATCTTCTCTCGTTCCGATAGAATGTCGTCCAGATCCGATTGTCCCATAACGGATCGAAGCGTGGTCTGGGATAGCTGAGAGGTCGCGTAGAGGTAATCTTCCACCTCAATGACCGCCCGATCTGGCTCCATTACACGAAAGTAAACTACCGCATTTACCTTGATACTCACGTTATCACGTGTGATTACATCCTGAGGCGGGACGTCCATAACTATAGTACGGAGACTTACTTTCACCATTCTTTCAATAATCGGGATCAGAATGATGAGTCCAGGACCGCGCACTCCCACTTCTCGGCCCAGCCGGAATATGACTGAGCGTTCGTATTCGTTGAGAATCCGGATGGATGTTGCCAGAAAAAGTAGCACAATGGCCACCACCGGAATGAGAACTATTAAATTCATATCTCCCCCTCTATCATTTTAAATTGTTATCTTTGCTGAGATAGGATAAACCTATTTCTTCAATAAGCCCAATACAAAAAACTATGCTCCGCGTGAGCCGTTCAAGAATCCGTCAAATCTGTTAGCGAAACTGAGATATAGAGGATCAACCCCTCTCGATCTACAATATTTGCGGTAGTTCCGGCTTTTAATGTGATGCCGTCTCTGGTCCTTGCGTTCCAGTATTCTCCGTCAAAGAAAACACGTCCAGTCTGGTCCGTTACATCTTCTGTAATTCTCACTCTTTTGCCGGTGAGAGCCTCCTGGCCGCTGGAGGGTCTCATTCCCAGCGTCTGGTATGCCTTATACGCCATAAAGAAAAAGATGGCTGAGACTGTTCCCACAGTACCGAAAATCAGAAGTCTTGAGATCTGGTGGATCTCTTCCGCTGAATCTATGAGAAAAAATGAGCCAAGTAGTAGAGAAATTACTCCCGCTGTCGTAAAAAGACCTATGGAAGGTGTGAATATTTCAATGATGAAAAAGAGCATTCCCAGAAGAAGCAGTGCCAGTCCTGCGTAATTGACAGGAAGGGTCTGCATGGCGTAGAGCCCAATGATGATTGAAATCCCACCCGCTACTCCTGGAAAGATGCTTCCCGGGTACTGAATTTCCCCCAGAATCCCCAGCATGCCAATCATCAAAAAAATGTATGCGACGTTGGGGTTGGTGATAATGGCCAGTATTTCGTTTCGTGTATCCTTTTCAATAGGAATGACCGTGGCATTTTTTGTGTGGAGAACGATAGAGTGATCCAGCATGCGTACTTTACGCCCGTCTACTTTGTTCAGAAGTTCAGTTATGCTATCGGCCATAAGGTCGATGACTCCCTGTTTCAGTGCCTCTGTGGATGTGATGTTTTCCGCATGTGTAATGCTACTCTCTGCAAATCTGACGTTTCTATTGCGATATTCAGCCAGGGAGCGAATTCGGGCAATGGAGTGATGGAGAATCTTGCGCTTTAGATTCACTGCATCGTTACTTCCGGCTTCCTCTGGAATGGCATCCCCCTTCTTTTCATTACCCGGAGTTCCTTCCCCGCCTCCCGTAGAGACAGGCGTAGCCGATCCTATATTGGTGGCGTCAGCCATGGCCGCAACGTGGGAGGCATAGAGGATGTAGACTCCCGCGGATCCGCATGTGGCACCCGCAGGTCCAATGTAAGTGATGACCGGAACGTCGGAAGCGAGAATATCGCGAATCATTTCATCCATAGAGACCATAAGGCCACCGGGTGTGTCCATGCTCACTACCAGCGCATCGGCCCTGTTTTCCGAAGCTTTTTTAATCGCATCGTGGAGTTCTTCCATAGTAGAGGGAGTAATGGCTCCCGAGATTTTTACATGATAGACAATGGGAGTCGAGCTTTCCTGAGAAGATGAGTCTGTTTTTTTTTCTTTATGATTGCAGAATGTAAAGGCGTTGATAAGAAAAAAAGATAGAAAAAGCGGTAAGCAACAGTTTGTAAATTTCATACGGAATCCTGCAAATTTTTAAAACAAGGTATTTGGAAATCGATCGTTCATCGGGAATGTGAGTGCTATCATTAATCGATGCGGTCACTCATTGCCCATACTGGATGTGAGCATTTGATTTGTAAATATCTTCCCGCGATTCATGATGGTGTCCGGATCGAAAACACGTTTGATAGACCTCATATAACGGAGGTCTGATTCGGAGCGCGAGTAGGGCAGGAGCCGCTGCTTGAGAATGCCGATTCCATGTTCTGCGCTAATAGATCCGCCCAGTGAGACCAGCAAAGGATAGATTTCCTTTTC
>JBNLFC010000051.1:0-12630 GCA_050305335.1 Leptospirales bacterium | reverse complement strand
GAGGAGTATTTACCGCTATTGAATGGCTGGTATCATCTGTACAGATGAGCATGGACACGCCCTGAGTCGAGTCGCGCGCCATCCATGGCGCGAGTCTCGACCGCTGCGCAATCCTGCTTCGCTGTCAGGGGTGCCATGCTCATCTGGCTGAAAGGCCGTCTTGTAAGCGATGAGGCCATTTTTTCTATTTCGAATATTGTTGAACTCATTCGCTTTCCCGTTAGACCTTAAATGATCCATGCAATACACCTCACCGAATCCCAGCGTATCAAGCCCCTCAATGCAGACGAGGATGAGCATGGATACGCCCTGAGTTGTTTGTTGAGATAGCGTCTTAAGTTTTTCGCAATTTCTGAGTAGTCCCCCCCTTCGGGGCAGAAGGGAGCTTGTGCTCTTGTTTAAAGGAAAAGGTTATGCATTGTTAAATAGTTTGATCACAGCTTTAGAGTGAGTCGTAACATGTCTTTAAGCTGAATACCATTTTCAAAAATTGGATCATCATAATTATTGATGAAATGGTCTTTGACTACTGAGTCCACTCTAAATCCAGAGCGTTGATAAAATGCTAATTGATAACCAAAAGTACCAGTTCCCAGTTCCACTGTTTCGAAATTTTTCTCTTTGAGGCGGTTCAGAGCAAATTGGAGTAATTGTGAACCAATGCCTGATTTCTGCTTCTCAGGCAAGACGGCAATATTGAATAATTCAATTCTATCATTGCTTATAGGTTTTAAGACACAGACTCCAACAATTTCGTTCTGGATTACGGCTACGTAACACAGTGAATCTTTTAAATATTGATTCACGTGCTCAATTGATGGATCAGCTTCCAGCAATAGTTTCAGGGGAACCAATTCGGGAGATATTTCCTTGATTTCTATCATTTATATATTTAACGTTTGAGCTGTGGGCGCAGGCGTAAAGCGACGCTCCCGCGCAAGCAATCTGTCAGCGCTCCTCTGCCCATTACAATGTTTTGGTTTTGAGAAAATTCCATATCTCACGCGCCATTTCGATATCATGATTCTGCATGCCCAGATATGCCTCAATGAGTGGAGAGTATTGCTCCTGAATACTCGGCTCCATGTGCCCACCGTCTGATCTTGAGAAAGTTATCCGCATCCCACTTTGGATCATTGTAAAGCCCGGGATACGGATGTGCAAGTAAAAAAGCATTGTTTTCCAGGTGCGTTGTTACCAGAGGAGCCGTTAGCCATCATTTTTAATTCGACGTTGTTTCTCTATTAAATGTAATACTTGCGACCAATGACTCTGGAACATCCATTTGTGGATTGGGGGAATCCGCAATGCTGGTCTATTGTCTTTTCTCGGTGCAATATTAGCCATGATCCAGTCTGGATGAAAACCAGCCCATGCACCGGCAACCGAAAACATGTTCCATTTACATACAGGGTAAACCTCATAATACAATATTTCTTTCAACTGCAGGATCGTATATTTCGAGTCGGCTAAAATCTTTGAAATACGCACGTAATCCTTTTTATCCAATGCAGTATCCAGGAAAAACTCAGACAATGCATCCCATATGGGAAACCTTTCATCATTCAATTCATCTTTCATGACCGTTTTGCTTTTTTTGGTCTCCTTTTAGCTTCCTGCACTCTTGCCTCTTTCAGCTCCTCTTTCTGGCGCTCATCGCCAAGGGATGTTTTAAAGCTTTTCCAGAGCTCTTTTCCGGAGGAATCCAGAATGCGAAAGTTATACAGGTCCTCTCCGCATAAATGGAGCTGCCCATCCTCTGCTATAGAAAGTTTCTCGCGGGCAGAACCGATATCGGTAGGATTCTTGATGCTGTGAGGGCCGGCCAGAAGTTCCAGTGATCCATCCGGTCCAATTTTTGCCAGATGGGTGTATTTGACTCCGACTATGGCGTCGGGATGTTCTACCAGAAGAAAAAATGTGCCCCGGTCATCGGCGGCCAGATCGTATATCCAGTAACGTTTGCTGTCTTTTGAAATTTGTATCTCCCGGGAAGCAATGATATTGCCACTTCGGTCCAGTTGCACTAGCTTTCTCTCTTTCGAGAATAGGAGGAAGAGTGTGCTATGAGGACCGGAGGTGATCAGGGTTTCGTCCGGAATCTCCAATGGTCGGTCGTGGATTTCTCCATCACTCCTGATACCTCCATTTTTCAGCTCAAGGTCGTGATATCCCGCCCAGAGGGGCACACGAATTCCCTCCTCATTGAAGCGCCGGAGTTTGTAAGGATCGGTGTCTTTGTATTTTGAATACATTCTCCCCTTTTTCGTATCAATGATCAGCTTTCGGGGCGGGTTTGCATTTTCCCCCCATCTACGTTTCACAACGATTGTTCCATCGTCGCAGGCAGCGAATCCATTGTGATGTTTACCGGTGATGATATCCTCCTTTTCTGCATGACTCTTGATCTCCCGTATCAGTGATCCCGTTTTCGCGTCAAGATAGAGGACATTGTGTGATTCGAAGTCTATGATCCATACATTTTGATTCTTTGCATCAAACGCCAGCCTGGATTGCTCAGAAATATCCAGAGTAACTGACGTCCAGTTTACAGTGTTTTCCTGATTGGCCCTTGCCAGGAAAAAATCCGGGTAATCCTTGTAAAGGATCAAGGTATCTCCTTCTGGCAAGGCTGCGATATCAAGGACGTCATCTACGTTATACGGAATGAAGTCTGAACATTTTCCTGTGTCGATGAGAATATACCAACGTGAGGGATCTTCAGAATCAGAAGACTCTCTGTCTTCCTCACTGCCCTGGGTGGAAGGGTCCGCCTGTGTTTCGCCAACCAGCCACTGAACAGAAGGCATAACGCGAGAAAACCAGGGAGGAGGTCTTCTCACGACGAAAGGAGTGTTGCACTGCGGGCAATTAAGCAGGTTCTGTTCGTCAGAAAGCTGGAAGAGTTGATTCAGGTCGAACCTGGAATCACAGACGGGACAGGAAGGTTTCAGATTCCCAAAATCAAGGCGATAACTTCCCAGACCTGCAAGGGCACCCACTGCCCATTCTTCCTCTTCAGGTGCAAATTGATCGGCTTGAAATAGGTGGGGAGTGACCAATCTCTGCCACATAATGTCTGGCGTTGCTACCAGTTTTCTGCACGAGGTACAGACGAAGTATTCCGATGCGTGGTTGGCCGACAAATATTCGCCGCAATGGGAACATTGAATTTTCAGCATGACGGATAGAGATCTTCTGGGCGTAGCTTCTCTTATTCGCCGCAGTTGAACCTCATCTTCTGCCCGAAACTTTTTCCAGATTCTGGAAAAAAAATTAACGCTGTTTGCCAGGAACCCATCTTCGATTTTCATTTACTCAATCCATGCCACGGCAGTTGTTTTAAGATAGCCTTCCCGGGTTAAATAGTTTGACATACCAACAAAGGCAAGGGCAATTTTATGCTATGAAGGGCGATCCTACAGCTTTGGTCTTTGTGAGCCCATGGGGCGTGATTCTTGGTGCGTTTGCTATAAGGGCACTGTGGAAAGTAACTCGCAGTATGTTCTGGCCTCATGTGGAAGGAACTATCCTTGCAGCAGATATTGGATTACAACAGGATAGGGTGAATCAGTTCAGCGGCCCCCCTCAGCGTGTAGTGGCGCATATTCGATATCGTTATACCGTTGCAGGGCGTGAATACATGGGAGAGCGGATTCGTCTTGCCAGGACAAAGAGTAATCTAACCCGCCTTGCTCAGGCTGATGTGCAGCGCTTTTCAGAGGGAGCCAGAGTGAAGGTTTACTATGATCCAGACGATCCTGCCAATGCGGTTCTGGACCCGGGGTCGTTTGTGTATTTGATTCCATATCTGGTTTTGCTTTTGCTTGGTCTCGGGTTTATCTACCTGGGGGTTAAACTGGCTTTTTTTCCACCCGTCAAGGGTCGCTGACCCAATGTTTTTCACAGCAAAATGTGCCCCCTGTGTGGGGTGGTACGGTGGTGGGGTAGGTTCAGGGCCAAAAACCCCGCAAGCCTGACCATTCAGTATGACTCCGCACATGAAAATAGATGAAACGCCAACCCCCTGGCTTATGCGTAGAATGAAGGCTTCGTTAACCGGTTCGGTCTATCTCATCACGGAAATGTCGGAAATCATTCAGACGTTCTTTTACGATCTGGAATAGTAGCTCCGGATCAATCACTTCGTATCTATGAACAATTAAATTTCTGAATCGAACCATTGAGCTATAGGTCTCCGAGGACTGAATAACGCCCAGAGCCTGAAGCTTTGCCATTGCCTCCGTAGCAGTAGCTACAGGGCCTGCCTCCTCCAGAGCGATGATTCTCTCTGCAATATCGATCATGATTTCAATCGATACCTGCAGCGCTCGTTCACTCATGCTCCGAACAGCCCAGCTCTCTTTGAATCCTGCCAGGTCAATATCCTTCGTATGATCCATCAGCTTTTGAACCTGGTCATCCAGTAGAGCCAGTTTCCTCTGTATAATGCCATTATACTTCAAGCGCTGCCTCCAGCCGATAGCGCCTTTGCCTTTCATAATCGACGAGCTGAGACTCATACTCACGGCAGGTGATGGAATAGAAATCAAGCCATCGGGATTGATCTCGAGTAAAGAGCAGTTTTCCTTTGAGAGCTTCAAAGCGATAAACCGGCTCAGCACCATTGAGAAAACCGACATCAGCGCGTACAGGTCCGACGTATTTATCTACAATAATCTGTGTCTGGCTGATGATATCGAATGAGGGTTTTGAATGAATATACAGTGCAATGTCAATATCGCTATGGGGCTTGATCTGGCCGCAAGCGGCAGAACCCATGAGATAGGCAAAAATGATATCCGGGATTGCTGATTTTAGCATATCCGCCAGAATGGCGGGCTGGAACTCAATGAGCTCATCATTTGTGTCGAGATAAAACTTAGAGAGGCCCATGTGCGATAGATACTCTGGTCTGTCGTTTTACGTCCACCGATTTTCCCGGGCTAGAAATGGCTGCAAATAGCGGAACCCATACAGCCGTCAGGCTCGCACGATTACAAGGTAAGATTATCCCCCCGCAGATACACAGGCCCTCCCAAAAAAAGGCCACCTCATTGCAGAGGCAGCCTTTTCGTGAACACCATGGCGCTCCAGCAAAGAGCGCCTGTTGATTCAAATTCTGCTTTGTATTTACTTTCTTCCGGTCTGATCAGCAAAGATCAGAGCAGTCGTCCTGTAAAACATATGTGCAAACTTAGAGTAGGGGGCGTAAGCCATCAGAGTCCAGATGAATACCAGGTGGAAATAGTATACCACATAACCGATCTCCATCTCTCCCAGACGAAGACCCCATGCTGCCATTCCTGTTAAGCCGGTTCCAATCATCACGATCATGAAGGTCCAATCGAAGTAGGATCCCAAACCTGCTTTTCCTGCTGCTACGAAGCGGTTGATGAGCAGAATCAAGACACCAAGGCCAAATGCCACTGAACTGGCAAGTGCCAGCATCTTCAGTGGGTCTGCATTTGGCACAGGAGGCATTCCGAAGTGAAGAGGTCCTATGGGCTCCAGACCCAGAAATTCATGGCCATACATGTAGATCACAGCCCAGGCCGTGGTTAAAAAGAGTCCACCGAAACCGAAGAAGAGCAGAGAGTGTCCTATGCGGCGAAGTGAGTTCACCTTACATTCCGCAAACTTCTTATGCGCAAGGACGAGTCCGATGGTGGCCATCACAGACGCCATCAATCCTTTGCCGGAAAAGCTTACATCACTCTGGGCCTTCATCTGACTCCAGAGTCGACGAATTCCAACAAACGCAGAGAATACTGCGAAAAAGAAGGTGGGTACGAAAACCGCATCAACAATATGCGTGGGCATCATCATTCTGTATGCCATTACCCCTGCTTCGGTGTGTTGAATGGCATCGAGACTGGTGTGTCCCAGTGCCACCTGGATCGCTCCGAAGATCGCCATTGGGATCAAAAAGAGCACAGGCAGAAGTTTCGGCTCATTGGCAATGCGCGACAGAAAGGGAATCATTGCCACATGCTTGATAGCAGACTTCCGAATCGCATTGAGCACCTCTCCTGGCTTTGCGCCTCTGGGACAGAGATCCGTGCAATCGCCGCACTGATGGCATAGCCATACATCGGGACTGGAGAGCAATTTCTCTTTTTGACCCCATTGAGCCAGGACCATCTCCTTTCTCGGAAATGGACTGTCATCGGGGGTCACCTTACATGCCACAGAGCAGGTGGCACATTGATAACATTTTTTTAAAGAATCCCCGCCGTTCTGGATGATTTCGTTCACAAATTCCAGATCGGGTTTGATCAGGGTAGCTTCAGCCATGGAATATCCTCCTCATATAGATAATGGCAGAGGGAAGGAGCTTCGATAGTTGAAGCGCCTTCTCCTCTTCCTGTAAATTCTGTTTCGTTTAACCGAAACTCTTGAACGGATTGGCTCCGATCTCTTTCACGCGCTCAACATACTCGTTGATCATTTCGGGCAGCTTATCATGGTCCGAGATGGAGATCTGCATCAACTGCACACGCTCAGACTCCAGCTGGAGTCGGTTCAGAGTTTCCGAAACCTTCGTGAGTCGCTGGCTGGCCAGTTCACTTCCTTTAGCGAAGTGGCACTGATAGTTTTCACCATACTTACAACCCAGAAGAACAATGCCGTCGATTCCCTTGGATAGGGCGTCAGCCACCCATACCAGGTTCATACCACCAAGGCATCGCATGGGGACGATACGTACACTGGGGTCGATCTTCTGGCGATTGATTCCAGCAGTATCCAGCGCCGGGTATGCATCGTTCTCACAGGTTAAGGCCACGATACGGAAGATGTCTTCATCGTCTGGAACATCAATGGATTTGATCATGGATCCAATGATATCCACGCTGTAGTCCTTGAAGGCGACGATACGTTCCGGACATGCACCCATACAGGTTGCACAACGTCGGCAACGGTTGGCCTTATATTGCGGAATTCCTTTTTCATCCTCTTCAATGGCGCCAAAGGGACACTCTTCAGTGCAACGCTTACAGGCGGTACACTTCATGAGCATCGGGTCGGGGTAAGTTGCATCCCAGGATCTCGGGTGAACAGCGACTCCGCGTGCAGCGTGGTCGATGACCTGAATGGCCTTGAAAGCAGCTCCGGCACCGTCTTCGGTAGCCTCACTCATATTCATGGGTTGGTGAACACCACCGGCTGCATAGATTCCTGTTCTGCGTGTTTCATACTGAAAGCAGATGAAGTTGGAGTCTGCGAATCCCGCTGCACCCTCCAGTTCCGGAATCTCAGGTCCCTGACGGTATCCGAGGTTCAGAATGGACTGGGGTTTTGGGGTGGCTTCAATGTAATTCTTCTTCGCGTCATCACCCTGACCAGCCGCCACTGTGAGACCCGCCAGATACTGTTGAGGATCTCGTGTGGTAGGAACAAGTCCTGTAGCCAGAACCACCAGGTCTGCTTCTACATGAACATTCTCTCCGGTTTTCCCACCGAAAAGTGTGTTCTCCATCTCTACGATCAGGTTTCCGTTGGAGCCTTCGCTCACACCTGTTACGTCAGCTTTGGAAAGCATCACACCTGGATCGTTCTGTGCTGCTTTGTAATAGTTCTCCAGACGCCCCGGTGTTCTCATATCCTTATAGAAGACCATGGCAATGGCGTCTGGATTCTGACGCACATATTTGGTCTGCTTCAAGGATGTGGAGCAGCACATGGAAGAGCAATAAGAGAGATGCTCGGCGCTGCGCTGTCCGGCACACTGGATGAAGGCCACTTTCAATGCTTCTTTTCCATCAGAGGGACGCAAAATCTTACCGTTATTCTTTTTTGCGATCTCTTCTAACTCCAGGTTGGTGATCACATTCTTGCTTATGCCGTAACCCAGATACCCGAGTTTATTGGGATCATAGGGTTTCCAGCCAGTGGCCATCACAACTGAGCCGCTGGAGAAGGTCTGAGATCCACCTTTCCCATTGACAGTCACATCATAGAGGCCAGGTTCACCGGAGATCTTATCTACGGTAGAAGCTTTGAATACAGTAATGTTAGGGTGGGACTCCACGCTGGAAATAGTCTTCTCAATGGACGTATCTGCCATGAGCGGACCATTATCGTAACTGCCCACAGGGATTCGTTTGTAAAGATGGTTTACGAACCCTCCCAGTTGATCTTCTTTCTCAACCAGAGCAACTTTGTGTCCCGCATCTGCGGCACTGAGTGCGGCAGACATACCTGCGACTCCACCGCCGATCACCAGCAGAGAATCATCCAGACCCTCCAGGATTTTTGGCTCTGGCAGATCCGACTTTTGATTACGGACAATGCCCATGGTCAGATAGTCACTGGCCAGAGCAAAGGTTTCTTCATCACCAGGATCCTGTGTGAAAGAGACAAATTCCCGGATGTTTACGCGCTCAACGAGTTTCTCGGGGAAACTGAACTCCTCATATTTCATACGAGGAGAACACGCTGCAATAACGATTGTGTTCACACCTTCGCTATTGATGTCATCCTGAATCATCTTCACACCCTCGGGTGAGCAGAGCACTCCGTGGGTTTTGCAAAAAGGCATCTTCATATCTTTGGTGGCGACATTGGAGAGTCTCTCCATGTCCACCGCTTCTTTGATGCCGCACCCTTCGCAGATGTATACGCCGTATTTCTTCTCCATGTTACGATTTCCTCCTCATGCTCTGGATGCTCTTCATGACCATACCCGTTGCATCCTGGGCCGATCGGGCCACATCCACGGGGCTTTTCATGGTGCCCACAGCAAAGATGCCGGCAGGTAACGCCTCTTGTTCGATGAGTCCATCGGGAGATACAGTTACGCCTGCGGCCTGACCAAGAGCGCGTACTCCTGTGGCAGGCTCCATACCTGTAGCCAGAACCACCATATCAAATGTGCCCTGGATCTTTCCGCCGCCGTGAATATCTTCGGCAGTGACGATCACATCACCGGTGGCAGGATCTTCCACAACGCTGGCCACTTTCCCTTTGGTAAGCGTTACGCTGGAGTCTTCTTTGATTTTACTCAAGAAACGGTTCTCATAGAGTCCCGGAGTTCTTAAGTCGATATAGAATATCTGTGCTGTTGAGTCCGAATACTGCTCCCGGACATAAGTTGCCTGTTTCAAAGATGCCAGACAGCATACATAAGAGCAATAGGGGAGGTGGTTTTCATCCCGTGATCCCGCACACTGAACAAAAGCAACACGCCTGGCCTCTTTTCCGTCCGACGGACGAAGGAGTTTACCCGCTGTTGGGCCGTTACTGGAGGCCATACGCTCCATCATCATGTTGGTGATGACATTCTTCACCTGGCCGAAGCCCAGGTTAGTGATTTTTGATGCGTCATAGGGTTGCCAGCCTGTAGCCGAGATCACTGCACCTACTTTTACCTGAATCGTTTCAGATTTCTGATTCAGATCGATAGCCCTGTACTCGCAGGCTTCCACACATTTGTTACACGAACTTCCCTTGCAGACCGAAGTGTCGATTGTATACTGCAGGGGAAAAGATTGTGCGTGTGGCATGTAGGCCGCTTTCGTTTCGCTCATACTGAAATCGAAATCGTTGGGGCGAGTCACGTCGCATACTTCGGCACACTTGTTACAGGCCACGCACTTATCATTTACATAGCGCGGCTGGAGCTTGATGGTAACATCGAAGTCGCCTTCAGATCCCGAGATTTTTTCCACTTCTGCCATTGTGTGAATGGTAAAAAGTGGATTGTTCTTCATTCTTTTATATTGAATTTCCAGTCCGCATCCCGGAGGACAGAGTTTCCAGAAATACTTGTTTAATTGTCCTACTCGTCCACCGAGGTAGGGACTTTTTTCCACGATGATCACATGGTGGCCAACCTCAGCAGCTTCCACTGCTGCGGTCAGGCCGCTGAAGCCCCCCCCGATCACAAGTAGTGTCTTTTTATCTGCCATTGTTGGCCTCCTTACTTGCTCGCCTCAATCCCCTTCCACAATGCTGAGAGCTTGACTCAAAGAGAATTAAGTTTATGGATGAACGGGAAAAACGATTCCTTCATCCCATTTGCCACTCCAGAAAACGAATCCTGTGAGAGCGGCCTGATTTACTCAGGCATATTCATATCCGTGGATATGATTGAATCAAAGATATGATTGCAATTCAGTAAAAAATAGAAATCGGGGAGAGCGATTGCTCTCCCCTGTCTTAGTGAAATTAAGGAGCCAGCTGAACATAAGGAACTTTTTTCATTTCCCATGTTTTCGCTTCGGCGTTGTACTTAGAGTTCACAAAAGCTTTCCAGTTGTTATCATCTACCAGATCGAAGTCTCCACGGTAGTAGTAACCGGGGTAACGAGACTCTTCACGGAAGAGGATGTGGCGAGCATGCGCCTCAACAGAAAGGATTCTATGGTAGTTCTCCCATGCACGCAGAAGTTCGTGCAGGTTAGAAGCTGCCAGTCGATTTGCATCTTCTTTCAGTACTTCCAGTTGATACAGACCTTCTTCCAGCATGGTTTTGGAGGTCATGTAGTAAGTGGAAACGCCACCGAAGTATTCGTCAGCAATTTTCTGCAGACGAGCCTGGAACATTTTTGGCCGAATGTAATTCGGGTTAATGTTCGGGTCGGTAGTAACGTTTTTGTACTTCTCATACACTTCCATCGGGAGGTAGAGTTCGCCAGCCAGGTGGTCAGCGGTTTCCTTGATGGACGGTGTGTAATCAGGGTGGTCCATGATGTAAGCGATTGCATTTTTACCTGCAATTCGACCTTCAGCATGTGAACCGGAGGAGAATTTGTGTCCGGATGCACCCACAATGTCACCGGCCATGAAAAGGCCTTGAACTGTGGACATACGGTTGTATCCCCAGTGCCACTCTGCAGGAGCTCCCAGATCTTCCGGTCCGGAGCACCAGAATCCGGCGCAACCTGCGTGTGATCCCAGCAGATAGGGTTCTGTAGGCATAATCTCGGAAGGAACTGTGTCCGGAGACACGTCTTTCGATGCCCAGAGTCCTGCCTGGCCAATACACATATCCAGGAAGTCTTCCCATGCTTCTGCTTCGAGGTGTTTTACCTTTTTTGCGCCTTCTTTCTCGCCCAGCTTCTCTTTGAAGGTAGCGTTGATGGCCTGCATAGCTTCGTGGGTTCTCATGATGATCGGGCCTTTTCCAGCCTTCATATCTCTCATCATCAGGTGGTTACGGATAGCCGTTCCCATGTTATCCACATACTTGCCATACTTCTTGCGAGCTTCTTCCAGACCTTCTGGATTTGCGCAGTAGTCTTCACCCAGGCTGTTTGTAGCTTTTGCCTTGAAGAAGAGGAACCATGCTCCCACAGGTCCGTATCCGTCTTTGAAACGGGCAGGAACGAAGCGGTTCTCCATCATCGTCAGCTCAGCACCGGCCTGCATTCCCAGAGCGTATCCGGATCCGGAGTTCCATACTGGATACCATGCACGGCCCTGACCTTCCTGAGTGGAACGTGCGCGGAATACGTTCACAGCGCCACCGGCAGCCAGCATCATTGCCTTTGCTTTGAAGATGTAGATTTTGTTTTCGCGAACACTGAAACCTGCAGCTGCTGCTACGCGGTTGGGTTCTTTCGCGTCATTGTACAGTTTTACAATGAAAACCCTTTCATAATGGTTCTGCTGAACGCCTGTAGCTTCACGGTTCAGGGCCAGAGCTTTTTTAGCAGCTTCTGCAACGATTACTTTGTAAGATTCACCGTTGATCATGATCTGCCATTTTCCGGAACGAACTGGCTTGCCACCGTCTTTGAGGGACTGCTTGCCAGCGTCGCGGGCCTGAAATCCGTCCAGGGAGAATCCGTCGTCGCCCATTTTCCATACGGGAAGTCCCCACTCTTCGAAGAGGTGGACTGAGTCATCCACATGGCGGCCCAGGTCATAAACCAGGTCCTCACGGATGATTCCCATCAGGTCGTTTCTTACATACTTCACATAGTCAGCGGGATCGTTTTCGCCCATGTATGTGTTGATGGCCGAAAGACCCATTGCAACCGCACCGGAGCGATCCGAAGCAGCTTTATCGATCATAGTTACGCGCATTTTTTTAGGGTTCGCCCAGCGAATGGCTTCAAATGCTGCGCCGCATCCGGCCATACCACCACCGAGAATCAGGAGGTCTGTTTCCACCTCTTCGATGGCAGGCTTCTGAACGAACTGAAAATTACATGATTCTTGTTCCATGTTCTTTGGCCTCTCTTATTTTTTCAGTGTAGGCAGAGTCACACCTGCACCCTGCTGGGTGAAATGGCCCTGTTGCTTGATTTTTGCATGGTCAACTTCTGGTTTCCCTGCATAAGGATCCACTGAACCCTCAGCCGTGGTTCGAATGGGGAACTTGAAACGTTTCAGAGTTCCATTGCGGAATTTAACGGTCCACATAATGGAGTCGGTTCCTCTCATAGGAATCACATTGGCTCCCAGCGGATTAAAGTCCTGGTATCCTCTTACTTCGATTGCCTGCTGTGGGCAAATTTTTACACAGTTGTAGCATTCCCAGCACTGCTCCGGCTCCTGATTGTAAGCCTTCATGATGTCCCTGTTCAGGGTCATGAGATCGTGCGGGCAAATGTACTGGCACGCGGTTTTATCCTGAGCCTTACAACCGTCACATTTGTCTGTATTCACGTAACTCGGCAT
>JBNLFC010000050.1:0-12895 GCA_050305335.1 Leptospirales bacterium | reverse complement strand
TTCTTAACCTGTTACTCTGACTGAAGTTGATCGGGAAGTTCATTTTCATCATCTGATTTGCGTTTGAGACCCGATCGTTTTAGAATCATGCCGCACTCCTGCACCGCTCTTACAATCCCCGTAGCAGGATCACCGGAACGAATACCATCGGTAATCATTTCCACTATGCCATCCCATTCTCCCTCTTTCACTAGAGTATTGATTCCCGAATCTCCCAGGACCACTACTTTTTTTTCGAAACTGGAAACATAGATTAAAACACCGGTACGATCTCTTGTATTAAAAACCTCATAGCGAACAAAGGCGGAAAGTGCCGCCTGACGTACCTTCGTTTCCATAGTCGCGTTACCGATGAACCACCTGCGCACTGGCGCCGGTCCAAACCTCCCGGCAAAAAATCCCACTGCTCCGACAACCAGCAGCGTTATCGAGACTTTCAATAAATTGAAAAATGGCTCTCCCCATTCAGTCATCTCATATGAGAGCAACATTCCCAATGTAACGGCCAGAGTGACCAGAGCCCCTTTGTATCCGGCTTCGTGATATGCATCTGAATTTTTCGCAAAAAAGGGAACGATTTCTCCCGATGTATGGGATTCGGCTTCCCGGACTGCCATTGCAATGCGGTTTTGCATCTCTTCGCTGATCATTGCTTTTCTGGTTTCCCCCTTGTGTTTTCCACTCACGCTATCTTCTGTCTTGAATAATCAGAATTCTACCTTTGGAGCATTCTGGATTTCAGCTTCGTTAGCCACCGTAAATTGTGGTTTCGTATGATATCCAAAAACCATGGCAGTCAGATTGGACGGGAAGGACCTTATAGTAATGTTGTAATTTTGCACGGCCTCAATATACCTTTTTCGAGCAACAGTGATCCGGTTTTCAGTTCCCTCCAGCTGAGCCTGTAAATCGCGGAATTGGGTATCTGCTTTCAGGTCGGGATACTTCTCAACCACCACCATCAGTCTGGAGAGAGCGGATGAGAGTTCTCCCTGGGCATTTTGAAACTGCTGGAATGCCTGCGGATTGTTTACCAGTTCTGGCGTGGCCTGGATGGATGTGGCGCGAGAGCGGGCTTCGGTGACGCCCACCAACGTTTCATTTTCATGTTTGGCGTAGCCTTTTACAACGTTGACCAGGTTGGGAACCAGATCAGCCCGTCGTTTGTATTGATTGAGAACCTCTGCCCAGGCTGAGTTGATTTTTTCATCCTGCTGCTGGATTTTATTATAAGAGCACCCATTGAATAGGAATGCTGTCGCAATAAGCGTGGCAACCGGTATTGTGTTTCGTAATAGGGATGGTATCTTCATTTTTCTAGCTAGACCTCATCAATCATGGGATTTGGGCTGGATGGGAATTCACCCTCTTCCCCCGTTCCTGCAATCCTTTCTCATGAGATCTCATTCTTCCATAAAAAAAAATGCTCATACAATCCCCCACGGAACCGACAATGAGACATAATGGCACTGGAAAATCTTGCACACGTTCAGGAAAGAATTCAATCCATCTTAAATCGCTTTGAAAGCCGACCCCCTCGCGCTGGAGGCCTTGAACAACAGGCCAATCCGCCTGCTGATTCTTCCAACCGAAAAGATTTTGCCACGCAACTGGACGAGTTGATCGAGAAAGAATCCATGCAAGAAGGCGTTGATCCGAATTTGATTCGCGCTGTAATTCGAGCCGAAAGCGGAGGCAAGACCAACTCCATTTCGTCAAAAGGAGCTCTGGGATTAATGCAATTGATGCCAGAGACAGCCAGACTTTTAAATGTTGACCCAAAAAATCCCCGGGAAAACATCAAAGGCGGCATCCAATATTTGAAGCAGATGGCACAAAAGTTTGGCGACCTGGATAAGACCCTGGCCGCGTACAACGCAGGACCCGGTGCCGTAGAAAAATATAAAGGAATTCCTCCATACAAAGAAACGCAGGAGTACGTGAAGAAAATTCGCCGTTATTTGAATGAGGAAGCCGAACATAAAAATTCATCTTTTGCCATCCATCGGTAGATTTCTTTTCCTTTTATTGTTACTGCTCCCGTTGCACTCAAAGAGCGCCAGAAGTATCGCAAGCTCTCTGCCCATTCCAGGTGCATGCATGGAAGAGGACGATCCTTTGAGCGCCACCGGAATTCGCATAAAGAAAGGCGACATCCCTCCCCTCCTCACCGCAACTCTCAATGTCGAGGATCCAGTGGATGGATTTAGTCCCTACTCCCACATCTGGATCGATCTGCCTTGCCAGGAAAATGAACAAAAAATTCTTCTTTTCGACAGATCAACAGCGTCGGCTCTTCCGTTTCATACAAAGTTTTCCCGGGCAGAGTCCCTCTGTAGCGTTGAAATCATCCCCGAAAGTCCGCTGCCTCAAAGCCATACGATCCTCTTTGCCATTTTAGCAACGGACGGACAAACCAACGAAGCTCCCGGTGGCTGTGATAAAGATAGAGAGTCGAACTTAAAGACTCTTTCATCACTTGCAAACATTGCGAGTCCGGATGTATTACTCATCGACTCTTTTCATGTAAGATCAAGAGGCTCCATGAATCGGAGAATGCTCCACCTTCGCCAGAGAGTCATTAGATCCATGGAACGCCTGGGAGAAATTCGATTGCAATCGCCCACCACGGAAAAAAAGGGTAAAACAGATATAATACGCTACTCTGGAGAAGTGGTAATTCCTTCCATATGCAAGGATGTGAGACACTGTCGTTTACCCACTGATCAGAACGGTCTTCTTGCTCCCGATGAAACACCTTACCATCTACCGATCAGCCTGATCTTCCCCGGGAACTCACATCTCTCAGGATCCATCTTGCTTCTGCATCAGTGCCGGTGGATTGATGATAATCGTCAACACCAGGTACCACCTACCCTTTTGCAACTTGCATCCAGCACCGGCTCAGTCCTGGCTATGATAGAGAACGATATCTGTTCATCTCTTCAGTCGAGCAATATCTCTGTGGATTCAATTGCTGTTCAACACCTCAGAGAATTCTTGTTTTCTTCATTGTTGAAAAGTCATATCTCCCGATTGATTGAGAGCAAAAACGGAAGCGGGCCAACGGAAATTACCCTTTTTTACGTCAGTGATCAACCGGAAACGACACTCTTTGCGATCAATTTTAATACATATCTGAACGCGGCTATTATATTATTCTCGGGATATGAAAGCTCCTTTTTTTGCAGAGGTTTGAACAATGAGAATCGATCCCCAAATCCACAGGGTCTTGCTACTATCAGTCAGGAGAAAGAGAAAAAGGAACTGGAATTTTCAAGGATATACACGGAAAGTGCATTAATTCCCGTCTGCCCGGTGGAAGAAAATGCATATAGAAAAATATCAGTCAGTAAACCGCTTTTTTATCTACATGCAGATGATCCACCGAGCCTGAAAGAGGCCGGAGAGTTTATCAAAAACCATCTCAGGCATGGTCTTCGAATGAATAGGAGGTAGCAATGCGGACGGATCAGGCTTGTTATTGCATGATCCGGTTTTTTGGTTTTCCACTCATCTGCGCGTACAACAGGCCCTCCTGGACTTCTTCTTATGAAAAATAGATCCTTGCTTTTATTTTTTTTAATTTTAATTATCTTAACGTTTACACAGACGAGCATTGTGTTAGCATCGCTCATCTCCCGTGCAGCCTTGCCTGCGTTTTTTCCCCTGCATTCTGTGCCCTCAGCAATGGAAAGAGGGTCGGCACTTCTCTTTCTGGTGTCTGGAATTGTTTTTCTTATCTTTTACGTTAAATTGAAAAAGAAAATGCTGGGTGGAGACTCTTACCATCGACTGCCTCCTCTACTCTCACTTTTCGCTATTGTCCCTCTTGCGCCAATGCTCATTCGCTTGCTTCATTTCACCAATGAAGCCTATGACTCTTTTTTTCTTGCAGATCTTGATTTTACCATGCTCTCCGAAGCGTTGCAATCTACACTTCGAGGAGATGGAATCCTGATCACTCCTTATGCGGCGACCGGTCCTTCGGGAAGTTTTCTGGGACATCACTTTACGCCATCGCTTCTGGCCCTGGTGCCTCTGTATGCTTTACGGCAATGGATTACTCGCCCCCTGGCAGAAATTGCAGGATTCCACACTTCCTGGCTGGAAACTCATCTTTATTACGGCTATCTTCTCTGGCTGATAATATTTACAGGTTTCCTGCTCTGGATAATATATATACAAAAGCATCAGAAAAATGTAATAGCAACCCTTCTTCTATCCACCCTGTTTCTATCGTCAGTCGCTGTGTGGAGAGTTTCCATGGCGTTTCACTATGAAATTCTGGTGATTCCCCTCTCCGCTCTGGTGTTTTATTTTGAAAGGAAAAGAGTAATTTTCTATCTGATATTCCTTTTCCTCTGGTTAGGTGTGAAAGAGGATATAGGACTCTATATCATATGCTATGGCTTTTTTCTTATTCTGAATCGCGAAACAAGAAACCGGGGCTGGATTACCATCGGGATTTCGGTAGTTTACTTATTCGTCAGTCATTTGATTCAAAACTTCATGGGAGGTAACACGGGGCCGGATTGGAGCACGGTCTGGCTTGGAAATGAGCCATTTACTCATCTTACGCTCAAACCAGCTTTGATACTTTTACTCTCCATGGGTCTGCTTCCATTTTTTTCTCCATGGAGATCTGCGGTAGTGCTCATTCCGATTCTACTCTTTCATGCTCTTTCCGCTCAAATGTGGCATGCATCCTACACAGGTCATTATTCTTATGCGATACTTCCCTTTCTTTTCCGCGTCTCTCTGGATGCCATGGATCGATTGCGCGCCTTTACCGGGGAGCACCATTTAAACATCGCTTCCATTATTCTCTTTTCTCTGGCTCTTTCTGGAGCAGTATCCGCTGCCGAAAAGAGTTCACCTCCTGAAAAATTGCCCACCGAACCATCGGGAACTTTTGTGGATCGCTTACTATCAGGCCTGCCCGCAGGAAGCTGCATTCAACTGGCTTCTCCCTTCAGCCCCCATGTTCCTCTCGAAGACAGGGTCTTTCCAATCCATCCACCAGAAAGCCATTACCTCCCCCCCGGTGAAAGCATCGTTCAATGGATTCAGGATAAATCTTTCCGCGCTAAATGCAACGACGTCTATTTGATGCTTCGTCGACACAGACCTTTCCCGCCCTATTATTCAGCACAACAGCTGGAGAATCTGGAAAAATCCGCCCTGAGTTCAATGAAACCTGTGGAGGTCCAAAACGATATTATATTATATCGCTACGACCCGCAAGTGCCCTCAGATGAGGCCGGCCAGCCTGCGAAAATTCGCTCGCAGACTGTGCCCGATCATGAAAAATCAGCTCCAGTGGATCAGGGAGAAAGTATTGATGGAGAAATCCAGACCGACGATTCTCATTATTGATGATGACCAGAGTATTCTGAATCTTATGACGCATGCCATAGGTGAGGATCTTCGTGTTCTCACTGCAAATAATGGCGAACAGGGCCTTCATCTGGCCGTCACCGAGCATCCTGCTGTTATTGTATGCGATTGGATGATGCCCGACATCAATGGCCTGGATATCTGTAGAATCATAAAGACGAACCCTTCTACAGATAACATCTATTTTATTCTGCTTACTGCCCACGGTGAAATGGACAACCGGGTCCAGGCGCTGGAATGGGGAGCAGACGATTTTATCCCAAAACCTCCCAATATGAAAGAACTGCGTGCGCGTTTACGTGCTGGTTTGCGAATTTATGAGCTTTCCTGGGCGTTGCGAAAACGACAAAATGAAATGGAGTGGGAAATCAACCAGGCCAAAGAGTACCTTTTTTCGCTATTACCTGCACCCCTGGATTTTCAGCACCCCGCAGGTTTTCACATAAAACTGGACTGGCTCTTTATACCCAGTGCCGAGCTGGGTGGCGACATTTTTCACTACCAATGGCTGGACAGAGACCGTCTGGCCATTTACTTACTGGATGTGGCCGGACATGGAATCGGTGCAGCACTCCTCTCCGTATCCATTCTCAATCTTCTGGCCAGCAGATCTCTGGGTGCCAATATGTACCGTCCCGCAGCAGCTCTGGAAGCCTTGAACAAAACTTTCCCCATGGAAAAACAGAATAATCTGTTTTTCACCATCTGGTACGGAGTCGTTGACTTTGAAGGGGAATTCATCATATACTCCACCGCCGGACATCCCCCTGCATATTTCACAAACGGAGCTACTCCTGGATTTCGGCTCAAAACAAAGGGAATTCCCATTGGCATGGACAAAGATCGTACTTATCAGGAGCGTCAGATTGGATGGAATCGCGACGCAAGATTGGTTGTGTACAGCGATGGAATATATGATACGATTCACAACCCGACTCAGAGTGATGTAAACGACTGGCTCAACCGACTGGAAAAGACTCTGACAGAAGAAACGGAGATAGACGGAAATGACGCCCTGGAAAAGATTCTAAAAACCGGAATCGAAATCAATGGATCCGATCACTTCCCCGACGACCTTTCGGTCATAAATCTAAGCATTAGAAAAACATCCGGCCAGACGAATACCTGATGAGGTTGGACAAAAGAAGCAGAGAATTAACTGATATATTCAATTTCAACGTTTTTTATATAATCCTTAATTTCCTGGATGGACTTTTTGATTGTCTCTTTTTCCCCCGCTCTGGCAGCGATCTCAATGGAAGCACCGATTTCGGAAATGCGCTGGAAACCATACCCACCTCCGGATCCTTTCATATTGTGACCGAGTACCCGAATTTGATCAAGATCGTTGGAGACCAGAAGACCCTCAATGATCACGGCACTCTGTTCCATTCTTTCCAGATAGCCCGGAATCAAATCCATCAACTCCTCATCTATCTGCACTTTCAATTTCCCAACCATTTTCAAATCCCCGGATTCTCAAATCGATATTGCGGGCGTTCTTCAACAGCCTGCAATATCACTTCCCTATTGAGACGATTGCATGACTGCTGAATCGTGTGAAATATATTGCTTACTGAACACTTTTCAACACCAGCGGATAGTGGGAAATAAAATCCAGCTCCAGTGCGTTTGCCACTTTTCTGGCAAAAATCCTGGACAATCTCTCTGCTGCTCGATCTTCACTCTCGGCGTAACCTTCAGATACTGAAAAATCCAGTCCTGTTACAATCTCCTGATCGCTGAAGAGTATAGATTGATCCTGAGCTTCCCGAGCCTCTACTCGACCGGAAAGAATCAGTTCATATCGGGTAGCATTCTGATAATTATCATACAGTCTCCCCTCTTTTCTATAAACCAGAATTCTTCCACCTACAAGAAAGCGTGCCTTATCTCTGGAGTTAACGGGAATAAGATTCCCCCTGCGATGCAGCTCCTCACGTAAAGCTTCGGTAACAGAAATATTCATCCCTGCCTGGAAAGTCTCATTAGTAAAGTTCTGAAGAAATATGGTTCTTTCTTCCACCGGATAGGCGGAGAGATCGGCATATTGAAACGCGCTGCATCCTGGCAAAAGGCCCAGAAAAAGCACTCCTGCGCCCCACTTTAAAAGATGCCCTACCATTGAATTAAACAAATTGTCCTACTTTTCACCGGCCGCTCCAGCCGAAGATTCTCCCTTTGCCGGAGCTTCCTGCGGCATAGCATTGTCCTTCTCTTTTCCACGTCGGTTTTTCTCTTCCTCGGCTTTCTTCTTTTGCTCAATGGATCGCACTACGCCGTCCATCTGAAGGGCCAGTCGGGAAAACACGCCAGCATCCACGCGGTTCATTGCGGAACTCTGCGCTTCATTCTGCACCAGTACCATCGGAGACGAACCTGGCGCTCCTGTGTTTTCGATTTGACGGAATATAAGATTGTAGTCATCTCCCTTAGAAAGATCCAGCTTGACCTGGATGGTTCTGGACTTACCCATTTCCCAGAGCTTCTCCACCGACGGAAGGGTCGGGTCCAGCTCATCATAAAATTGATTAATAATAAGTTGTTTTAATGTATTCTCAACCTGGCGGGAGATGAATGGCGAGATCTCCACTCCGCCGGAATACCACGCATCACGCTCATTTCCTTTCGCATCCTTCTCTTTTTTATGAGTAAGTTCCAGGTTCAAACCCGCCGGGTGATCGGGATCATTCAAACTCATTTCAATGCGATCAATCACGGAGCCGGTTTCGAAAGTCACCACGCGCTTTTCCCGAAAGCTTGCGGGATCCTTTTCGCCCTGGTTCAAAAGGGATTCAGATACCACGAACAGTTCATCATCAAGATCGCCACCATCGATGGTTATGAAGCGTCCACTGTTGGTTGCACGATTTCCAAAACGAACCTGAATGGGTGTACCACTCTTTGAACCATAGAGAGTGACAACAGGGGAGTGGCTGTCGATTCCCTGGCTTGCGGGAGAAATCTCTTTTCGGGAATAGGCGCCTCGAATGGATAAATCGGACCACTCTTTAAAGAGAGTGGCAGCTCCTGGAGTTGCGGGAAATCTCATCTCCCGGTTTCCATTCCTGGAAATCACATAATACTTGCTTCGCAAAAGGGAGGAGTCTCTCTCCAGAACAAGATCGGCTTTGGTTTTCAGAGCATCCTGTCCATCTTCTCCCGTAGCTTTACGATACTCTATACGTTCCCATCTGGCTTCACGAAAAAGGGATCCTTTCCTTTTCTCTTCAGATGGAGCGAAAATAAAAACAATAAGAGCCACCAGCAGTGTCAAACCAATGGCAATGAGATATTTCTGCTCTTTACTCAACTTCATTGGTCGCTAAACCTGCTCCGCTTTCTGTAAAAATAGGTGCCACCTCCCACAAGTAAGCCTGTGAAAAGCGGAAAAAGAAAAATTCCAAAAAGCATGTTTTTGAACTTTGCATCATCTGAAATCTCCACACGACGACTCTCTCTCTTCTGTGGAACAATGGTAGCTACGATGGGATTTTGGGTCATCCAGAAGAGAGTGTCAGCCACAAGGACCGTATTTCGTTTCTCCACGGGGAAATCCAGTCCACTATCGGATATCCAGTTCACACCGGAAAAGATGGCCAGAGAACCTTTAGAGTTCTGGACTCGTTTTTGAGCGGAGGCAGGCTTCTCTTTCGATTTCTTATCCTTATCACCTGGCTCTTTTTTTGCACCGGGAGCAATATCTTCGGGAGCCAGGATTAGACCCAGCGGGAATCTACCCATCTCTTCATTTCCATCTTTCTTGTTGTTACCATTTTTATCGATGAGTGTGTTGAAAGGTGTAAAGACCAGCGGAACTACCGTATACTTCATTGATGCAAGGGGAGCTGGCGTCTTACTCTGTGTACCCGAGGCAACGGTAGCACCTTTGTTCGATGAGTTTTTCCTCTCTTCTTTAAAGATGGCGGTTTCGGGAAAAACAAGGGGAGTCTGGCCCAGACCTTTCAGGTTTTCGGTAATGGGGTGCTCTCCCACACTATCGGAAATAAGAACTCCAGGCATGGAGGCAACGTTTCCAAACTTTCCTCGCTCAAGACGATAGTCGCTACCAAGAGCTCCCAACAGCCAGGAAAAATCTTCGCTGCTGGATGGATCGATGGCGACAAATATACTACCTCCCTTGCTCAGAAATGAATACACCGCATTACGCGCCTGGTCACCCAGAGGCGTTGAGGGGCCGATGATCATTAAGATGTTACAGTCATCAGGAACGCTTGCAGGCCAATTATTACTCTTATCCAGTATATTGATTTTATAATTATAAAACCTCAACTCATCCTGCAATTTCGATATGGCAGCTGGCTTCAGAGCACTGTTGCTGTAAGTGTTACGCTCTCCATTCATGGCGGTCATATAAATGACTTTTTCCGGTGAAGAGACCTGCACCAGGGCCTTGACCATCTCCTTTTCAAGCTTATCCATGTCTTTCTCGGATTGTATATAAACCCGACGCTCCAGGTAGGGCTTTTCTCCGGCCTTGAGAACCTGAGTGTCCGGTTTGTTGGTGCGGACTACAATAGTTCCGTTGGTTACATTGGAAAAATCTTCACCCCTGTCTGCTTCTAGCTCTGCATTGCGAAATGTGAGCTGAATTCTTCCGTTAACAGTAGGGAGTTGTTCCAGAACACTTTTTATATTTTCTGCAATACGGAAGAGGTCAGTTTGAGTATATCGGCGATCTTCCCCCTGAACAGCCTGTTGTACAGGTAGAAAGGCATACACCTGAATATCGCGATCCACACTACGAATCAGAGTTCGAGAATTTTCACTGAAAGAGTAGTATCCCGGACTGAGATCGATAGTCGGATTGCGAACTGCTCCGATGTAGTTCACCAGAATAAGAAGAATCACCGCGATGATAATGGAGTAGAAACTGGCCCGAAGATATTCTCCCCGCTTTTGTTGCAGATTAGCGGAAGTTCTGTCTGCGCTGAAATGGCTGAGCCCCAGGAGGATTCGATAAATGATGGAACCAAGAAATGCCATTAAAAAGAGAAAGAGAAGCGCACTGCGAATTCGAGATACGGTGCCGGCCTGCAAATCGCTCCCCTGAGGCATCTCAATCCACGCTCTGAGAAAATAGAGCAAAAGAGAGAACGCACCAGCACCCCAGGAGACTATAAACGGAATACTCCGCTGCCCCAGAGCAAGCAATCCAACAGGATCGATCAGAATCGCGAGGATGCTGACTGCGAGAACGATTTTACCGATCAGTGAACCGGAGTATCCACTGGAAATGAGTAGCAGAATGGCTCCTGAGCCATAAATCCATCCACCATATCTTGCCAGTATTTCTTTTAAGCTATTTTTATTGATTCCTGTATTCATACTTTTTCCCGACCAGATGCTGTTTCGATCTCTCCATCCATTCCAGAAGCAAAAATGTTTGATTTATCTTTGCCAGTGTCAAGAGCCCGTTTGACCGCGCCAGCGGCGCGATTCCAGAACGCGCACGGAAAGAAAGAGAAAAAAGAACGTAGTGCTCATAAAGAAAATCACACTTCGTAAAGAGATAATGCCGTTGGTAAAAGGCTGGTAGAGGTTCACCGCATGAATGTGCGCCAGAATTTCTCTGGCAGGCGATGGAAACAATCCCGAAAGATACCCGGTAATATCGATCAATAGAACAATCACAAAACTGATCAGAAGTGCCATGATGTGATTATCACTTAATGTAGATGCGAAGATTCCAATGCTATATGCGTAAAGCCCCACCAGAATGATGCCAATGCATCCCCCTGCGGCAAGATAGAGAGGTCCGCTTGCGATCAAAATGACATATACAATCGTAAGCGATATGGCGAGCACCGAAAGCACGGTCACACCCATAAGAAATTTTCCCAGGACCAGTTCCAGATCCGTTACTGGCAACGTGTAGAGCAACTCCATGGTTCCCTGCTTTCTCTCATTAACAAAGGAGCCCATGGAAAGGATCAGTGCTGCCAGAATGATCAGTAAGTAAAAAAAATAAAACAATGAACGCGTTACATCGTCGTAGGTTGTACCTGTTTTGGATAGAAGAACGCTGATCAATCCGCTTAAAAAAGCCACCAATCCTATGGTGATGGGCGGCAAGTTAGCCCCGAAGAAAGAGCTGATCTCTCTATAAAAAACCCAGCGAGCCTTCGCCATTCCCATAAGACCCATTTTCATTTCACACCTCAAACAAATTGTCTATTTCAGTATTATTAAAAAAATCCAATGTTGTACATTGACCCATTCCGCCGTATATTATACGGCTTGAACACCACCGGTGAGTTCCATGAATCTTGATTCCAGATGTTTCATCTCTTCACCGTGGAGTTCTCCTGCGAGTTTTCCCTGATGAATGATAAAGACTTTATCGCAGGTGAGACTTACCTCATTGAGGATATGGCTGGAGATCAAAACTGTATGTTTGCCGGCCAGTTCTCGAATCAGATGACGCATTTCCACAATCTGACGCGGATCGAGTCCCGATACCGGTTCGTCCAGAATTACAACCGGGGGAGATCCTATCAGTGCCTGGGCAATGCCTACCCGTTTTCGAAAACCCAGCGACAGGTGGCGAATGAGGGCATTTCTTGCGCTTTCCAGCCGGGTAAGCCCCACCACCCTCTCCAGCTCCCCCGGGAAATCAGCATCATTGACACCGCGGAGCCTGGCCACAAAATGGAGAAATTGCTTCACTGTCAATTCCGGATAGAGTGGCGGAATTTCAGGCAGATACCCGATTCTTTTTTTTACTTCTTGAGGATTGGCAAATACATTCAGTCCGTCTATGCTGACACTGCCGTTGGATGGCACCAGATATCCGGTGAGTATGCGCAGGCAGGTGGTTTTACCTGCTCCATTGAGGCCCAGAAGGCCAGCCACTTCACCCGTGGCCACCGTCATCGTGACCCCGTCCAGCGCTTTGAAGTTGCCATAGTATCGGGAAAGTTGATCTATTTCTATCATACAGTCACTCTATTATGCATGAATCGGTGAATTTGAGCCATTCTGGTGTCAATGAATTTCGTTGCACTGAAAAATGAGTATCCTCCACAAAAACCGATAGACGCTCCGATCGTCAGAAAAACTCAATCAAGTATTGGGTAGCACTGAGGCGGAGTGCGGCAATGTCTTCCTGAACCATCGACAGATCTGGAACAACAGCCTGCTGGCCCTGTAAGGAAGCAGGACTTTGAGGCGGTTTTAATCGCGCTTCCGGTGAAAAATCAAGGCTTTGCCAGAATTTCATAGATTGACACAGTCTATGGATGGATTTTCTAGAACTTATCAGTGCATCGGATTGGTCCTGTTATGAAGAAAAAAAGTGCTCACAGGCTATATTCCTGGCTGCTTGTCTGGATAGTTCTGCTTCCTCTCTCTCCCCTGCCCGTTTATCCCAGAAACGCTTACCGACAGGGAAAAACTCTTCATCTAATAAAATTGCTGCATTATCTCCAAAACGCATGTAATCACCACTCTTCGTACGGCACCAACGTGTAAT
>JBNLFC010000049.1:0-12895 GCA_050305335.1 Leptospirales bacterium | reverse complement strand
ATTTCTGGAACCTTGCATGGGGGATTCTGCTGGTCCTTGCCCTCCATTCTTCCACGTTTGCATCAAGGATGCTTTCCTGGAGAGTCTGGTTTCCTCTCGCGAGAGTCAGTTATGGTATGTATCTATGGCAATACATTGCAGGATACTATGCAATGACATTCTTTTATTCACACCTCTCTTCTCTGGCTGGTGCATCAGCCTTCGCAATCAGTTTTTTCATCACCCTTGCAAGCATATTTGCATGGTCTTCTGTACTATATCTTTTTATTGAATATCCTTTGATGAAAATTGCAAGAAGAAACTCGCAATACAAGCCGGGCGCAATTGTCAGATAAACGTACACTCATTTCTGCAGAATTTGTTGAGGTTCGAATCGGATATGAAAGCGCAATCGACGGGACCTGCTCCGACATAGACTGCTGTGATGGCAACGATAAACCCCAGAATCATTGCTACCTTTACTCTTATGGTTTTCATCCCGACAACCCTATCCTGTTTTCTATTGCACCTGGATCCGCATATAAGAGATCAAATATCAACATCAGGCATTTTTTTTTCTATTGCCCTTCTTTTGCTTCAGTAATATGCTTATCTTTCAGCTTAGAAGTCGTCCTTGAACCTACCTATGGAATAGGGGCAGCCTTCTACAATTCTTCTGGAGGCAGTGTATGGCTACAGAAAGTAAGAATGAAAAACAGCTTGTGGGGAATATTCCCGAAAATCTGCCCACACACCCGGGTCTCTCCCTGGGCGCAGTCCTTCTGGAGCTGGGAGATTTTATCCTTTCTATGTCCGATGAGGAATATACCCGGAGACCATCGCCGGCATTTACTTCCAGCATAGGTCAACAGACGCGACACACGCTGGACCACATCAATATTTTTCTCAGCGGAATGAAGCAGCGTGTGGCTGAGTATGACCGCAGGGAAAGAGGAACTCCCGTCGAAACCGATCGATCCGCAGCGGTGGAGCTAATCCACGATCTTTATGCAAAACTGGTACGAATTACGCCTGACAGTCTGAACGAACCCTTTACGGCCGTGGTCTACCTCCATGACAAGACCCCCACTATCCCTCTCCACTCCACAGTAGGTAGAGAGATCGGATTTCTGCTCAATCATACAATCCACCACAATGCTCTGGTTTCTGTCATGTTGAAGGTTATGGGAAAAGACGTTGGACCGCATTTCGGTTTTGCGCCGGCAACTATTGCGTACATGAACACTGTAAGTTAATGTGTACATTGACCATTTTTTATTCTGAAACTGACACAACGCGCTTTCGTGTCGGTTTCAGTCGCGATGAATTACGCAGAAGACCAATTGCACTGCCGCCACAAGTATACACCGCAGGAAATAGCGAAGCCATCTATCCTCTTGACCCTCAGGGAAAAGGAACGTGGCTGGCAGTCAACAACCACGGTTTTGTCCTGGCCCTTTTAAACCGCAACCGTTTAGCTGGCGACTGGAAAGAGTACTACTTTCAAGAACGCCCCTGGAGGAGCCGGGGGACAGTTATACCACAACTGGTGACTCTCGACGATATGGAAAAAATCCGTTTGACCGTCCAGAATCTACCACTGGACAACTACATGCCCTTTCGACTGATCGTGATTCACCGTGAAGGGCTCATGCATATTCAACATGATTCAGAAGGATTGCAGGTGCAACGAAGCAATCTGAAAGAAAATACGCCTCTTCTGTACGCTTCTTCCGGTCTGGGCGATGGGCTGGCGGAGGAATACAGAAAAATAAAATTATCCGAGTATTTGAAGCTGAAAAGCCATGAACCGCCGGAAGTCATACAGGATCAATTTCATATGCAAAGGGAGACAGAAAGACCCCATTTGAGCGTATGTATGGAACGTCATGACGCACATACAGTAAGTTATTCCTGGCTGGAGGTTACAGAAAAAAGCGCTCATTTTTCTTACACCGATGGAGCACCCTGTGAAAGAAAGAAAGCCGTTGTGGCTCCCCAACTTTCCCTACCAATTTTGTAATTATGCCTGCTACAGCCGGGCTGCTTCATATCATATATGACCGTAATATGGTCGTCATAATTCGTGGATAAGTTGTCCTCTGAGTATAAAGAGCATCAATCTTATCTTGATAGCTACGGTACGGCGCAAAGAAACCATGTGGAACAACAGATGGCCGCATATAGTCGAGAAACTTGACTTCGCATTGCAACCGATCATTAATCCCTTCAACGGCAATGTCTTTGCAGTGGAGGCGCTCCTGCGCAATTACGAAAGCGCTGGTTTTATTACCATTGACTCCCTTTTTGACTTTGCATATAATCAAAACACGCTCTACGAGCTGGATTTGATTTTAAGAAGAAA
The DNA here is from genome assembly GCA_050305335.1 of Leptospirales bacterium. GTDB lineage: Bacteria > Spirochaetota > Leptospiria > Leptospirales > Leptonemataceae > JBNLFC01. Next base: position 10,551 of record JBNLFC010000049.1, on the reverse strand, counting down.
AGCTATCCAGAAATTAGTCCATTTGCGTAGTGACCTGAAAAACAGAGGATGCACGTTTTCGGACAGCGTAATGCTTTTTTATAATCTTGATAATAGAATTCTCGAAATGGCCAACTTTCGCCAGGGAAATACAAAGCAACTTTTGGAGCAATCAGGCCTGAACCAGTATTCAGTCTGCTACGAAATATCTGAAAAGCATAAGTTTAACTCATACACAAATATGAGAAAGATGATCACAGTGTACAAACAACAGGGCTTCAAGGTCGCACTGGATGATTTTGGCGTAGGATTTAGCGGCTTTGAGTTAATGTATCACTCTGAACCAGACTATGTTAAAATTGATCGACATTACATTTCCGAAATAAACTCAACTTACAAAAAAAAGGTATATCTCACAGAAATGATTCGATTGGCCCACAGCAGCGGATGCCTGGTGATCGCGGAAGGTGTGGAAACTCGAGATGAGTTTTTAACCAGTAAAAACCCTGGATGCGACTTCATCCAGGGTTATTTTGTTGCAAAACCTGACGTAGACGTGACAAAAATCGGATCTAATTATGATTCCATTCGAGCCATTTCACGTAACGAACAAAAAATGGAAGGCGATACCCTCTTTAAATAGATATGTAAATGATCTTATGGATACGGGAAGCGGTCCAGCCATCTTGCTCTATCTCGATCTTGACAATTTCAAACCTTTTAATGATCACTCTGGTTTTCGCCAGGGAGATCGTGTTATTATAATGCTGGCCGAGTTGATTACATTACGAACGAAGCAATATGATCCTGAAATTTTCGTGGGCCATGTGGGCGGGGATGATTTTTTTGTCGGGTTTCAATATAAAACTGAAAATGAACTCAACTCTTTTCGGAGTATGGTCTACTCTTTCGTTCAAGAGTTCCAGGAGGATGCTCTAACTTTCTATACCCCGGAGGAGAAGAAGCAGAGATACATTGTGGCCAGGGATCGGTCTGGCCGCATTGCCAGGGTCGGGTTGTTGCGAGCCAGCGCAGGAATCCTGGTCCTTCCGGATGGTTTATCCGGTTATACGGAAGAGACACTATTTCAGGAAATAGCTCTGGTAAAGCATGAATCAAAAGCTGATTCATACGGTTACTTTGAAAAGTTCCTGAAATGCTCATTACCCAAAAATCTGAACCATTCATCCGAAGAAGACTATTGCCGGAGCGAAAGTCGAGCCGGCGGATCGAGCTCTTTTTCTCCATAAAAACTGGCCATCATTTTCTCTTCTAATACGTTAAGAGAAATTTTTGTAAAGACTTTTTGCATGACCATGATTCCCCGCATAAGTGTTGCTTTGCCATCCTGATACTTGCCCCTCTGAATATCCTGTTCCGGCCTGGCTTCCATGATGAGATTCTCTATACGAATGGAAAAAAGCTTCTCCTGCAACTCCCAGGATACCTGTATTCTAGAACGGGGCGGGCTATACTTGATTGCATTTTCCAGAGCTTCGGTAGTACCCACGATGATATCGATGATTGAGGGTCGGGCAATATGAAAATACGCAAGGAATGACTCAAGTCGGGAGCGGACCATCTGAACCGGAGAATACTTTAGATCAGAAATCAGCTCGAGCTCCATTTTTTCTGGAAAAGAGAGCTCACCGGCAAATTCATATTCGTTAATGAATTCATTGTTGACCCGAAAGGAGCCCAGGTCCACCAGATCGTCCAGACATTCTTGCAATTGATCTACATCTTGCAAAGCCCGGGTGCTATGAGCCAGCCATCCCTGGAAATCCTTCAGGCTCCCCCGGCAGCCGAGCCGCCCCAGAATTTCAATTCGTTCTTTAAGATTGGCGCTCTCCATATTAGATCCGATGAGGTTCAACCGATAACGCACTGTTGCAGAGTTTTGGCAAATGTCCAGAATTTATTGAAACATCTCTTCAGAGAGAGTAGTTCCAGCAACTGGATGCGGAATAATCATCGGGAATATTGCGGAGCAAGACCTCAAAAGCCACAATTCACGGAACCGGCTGGGTGAAATGCAATAAGGAATTGAATTGACCTGATGGGGCTCGTTTCTCAGTACTGAGATCATGGCAATCATAAAAGTCAGTGTGTTTCAGAAAAGCCTTCTGGAAGGATTGAACCTCTCCCTTCAAAAAAAGCTGGCTGCACTGAAATCCGATTTTCTTGTATTTCCCGAGTTTTTTTATGCAGATCCCAATATCCATTCCTTTTCCGCTTTAGCAGATCGATATCAGTATGCACTGGATTGGCTCATGAAATTGAGTGATTCCTACCATGGGACAATCGTTGGTGGCTCGTTTGTGGTGAATCAAGAGGGAGACTCGTATCATGCAACTCCAGTTCTTTCCGGCGGATCTCTCATCGACTGGTACAGAAAAAGGGAGCTATCGGCCGAAGAGGTGACTGTTTTTAAGCCAGGTACAGATCCCGGAATATTTATGCTGGGGGGATTCCGTTTTGGAATTCTGATCAATGACGATGTGAAAAATCCCCGGCTTTTTCAGGAGCTTCGTGAACATGATGTAAAGCTCATATTTGCCATAATGTCCTCCTCTCTGAAGGAGGAGAATCAGGAAGAAAAACTGAAAAGAGATGAGGAGCTTTTCATCTCCCATGCTCGTGAGCATGGTCAGTACATTATCAAATGTAGTTCCGTAGGAGAGCTAATGGGGAAGGCGCTTCAGGGCCGCTCCATGGTGGTCACGCCCACCGGAATCAGCTGGAGAGTGGCGCCCCACGAAGAAAAGAACGAAATCATTAAAACCGTAATGATCAATTTTCAGTAACGTATAGCGCTTCTTACCGACTTATGGCTGAGGTGAGTCGATGAAAGAAGAGTGAGAGCAGATAAGGAGTCATTCCCGACTGATTGTTGTGCAGCTCCTGTTTAAATTCGAAAACAGCCTCCCGTACCATATCCCCATTGTCAGATAGTCCCGCAGCATGCCTGAGAATGATGAGGCCCAGGAGATCCAGTATCTCCTCAAATCCGTAGAGGCCTTTTTCCAGAAGATCGCCAAAGCCGCTTTTCTCCGCCGTTGTCACTCTGCGCTCCATTTCCAGCATTTTCAGAGGATGTGAAAAGGCATCGTCTACCCACTCTTTCATTTTATTCAAAAGCGGACTCTGGAGCAACGGTGCCAGGTGCAGGCTCCCTCCCAGAAAATCGAACCACTCCTCTGGAGCGCCGGGAATCAGGCTTTTCAACTCTGCGTGCGAAAGAAGCTGAAAAGGAACGGTCACTCCCCGGCTTATAATAGTCTCTTTCAAATCACTCAGATGACGTGTTAAAAAAATGAATCGTGTATGTTCCGGTGGTTCCTCCAGAGTTTTCAAAAGAGCTGTTTCCGCTTCGTGCTGCAGAGCCTCTGCTCTCGGGATAAGCACGAATCGGATATTTCCATCAAAAGGAGTATAACGTATACGCGTTTGCAACAACCAGCGAATGGTATACTCGTCCGGATGCTCGGCATCTCCAATGAGCACTCTCTGGTCCGGGAAACGAATATAATCCGCATGAAGGTCCTTATCGAACTTACGACAGGCAGGACATGTACCACATCCTGTGCCAACTTCGCACATTTTAATTCGAATCAGCGCTTCAGCAGCCGACCACTTGCCAGTGCCATCAGGCCCGTGGAGAATCAAAAGTGGAGGAAGGGGAGCCCTGGAATAGTGATCCAACATTCGGGAGGCAATCTTCTGACCTCGCAATTCCTGCAGATTCCGCATTGCCCCAGCTATCCACAGCTCTCATCTCCGGTCAAGTATCCTATCAGAGGCCAGGAATCCTCGGAATTTTTTTCATTTTAGTCAGGCGAAAGTAGTAACCCCAGCTTTTCTTTAACCAGTGTCCGAAAACTGGCATAGGAATCACAATGGCACGCTTGTCGTTTCGAAATACAAAAATGGCTCCATCGCCGCTGTCCATGACACAGAGGATGTTTAGATGTTTGCGATACCCTTCTCTCTGGGGCAGTCCACGCTCCCGCGCCACAATATTAGCGACAGCAACACGTGCCATCACTTCAGCAATGTGACCCTGCTTTGCTTTCCAGTCGGGCCCCTCAATGGCCGCTGAATCACCGATGGCATAAATAGGGGACGATCCGTCACCTTCACCCCATGCAACCTGGCAGGCATCGTTGATTCTAATAAAACCTCCATCATTTAAAGGGAGATCGGAGTTCTGAAATACCTCATGTCCGCGAACCCCCGGAATGAAGATGGTCAGGTCAGAATCCAGCCGACTATCATCCTCCAGAACGACTCCATCAACCCGAAATTGCTTGATCTTTTTACCTGTATAGGCTTGAATTCCAGATTTATTTAAGAAACCTTCCAGCAACTTCAGAGCCTTCCCGCCCATTCTTGCACCCGGGCTGGCCATGGGAGCGAAAAAAGAGAGGGAAAACTTATCCCTCACTCCCTTTTTCTTCAAAAGGTTATGAATATTGAAAAGCAACTCAAAGCCTGGGCCTCCTCTGACTCCTGACGGATCTTTTGGGTTGCCCGAAAATCCAACCGTTATACGACCTTCTTTTTTCTCTACCAACGACCTCAGTCTTTCCTGGATCTCCTTACTCTGATCCGGCGTACCACAAATTGTCAAAGTGTTCTCCATTCCTGGAAGTGTCACTTTCTGAGCTCCCATGGCAATGATCAGATAATCAAAATCCGAGAGAATCTTACCGGATTCCAGCTCTACCCGCCTCTGGCTTCCATGAATCGATGAAACGCGATCAACTATCAGCTCAAATCCATGGGCTTCTTGCAGGGCCGCAAGATCAATGGTGGCTTTTTCAAACTCCATTTCTCCGGTGGGAATCCAGATAGAGATTGGATAATTATAGAAGTAACTTCTTTCACTGACGAGCGTTACCTGAAAACGTTGTTTTTTCAAGGAAATGGCGGCTTCTATTCCCGCAAATCCGCCACCCAAAACTAGAGCTCTTTTCATAATCCCATTGCACTCCCCACGGTAATTGTTTAAGAACCCACCGCAAAAAGCTCTGGATGGCTCCAGGGTGATTTCTATGAGTGAGATGTATGATTTCAGTCGGGGTTACAGAAAATAGAAGCCATCTTTTGGCTTCTATCTGGAAAGTTTAGACATGAAGCTTAAGAAGATCCAGCGTAAAGAAAAAACCGATATCCGGCGATACTCCAAAGTTTTTGAAGTTTTCAGCGAAACCTACCACAAGAGTCGATCCGTTCACTTGAGTGGCGTAAGCCAGAGAGATGAAGTGACCGGCGCGGGAGAGATTGCCAAAGTGTCGGACTGGAGTCGTAAAGTAGGCATACTCAAGAGTCAAATTCCAGTCCTTTTCACCGTATCCCATGAAAACACGATATGCTGCCTGATTGGAAGGCAATGAAAGAAACATAAAGTTCTTTTTCTGGTATCCTGTCAGAGAGACCCCCATTCCCGTTTTTAATTTAAGTGAAGGTATATCTTTATATGCCACTGTATAAATAGCCACATCGTTACCAGGAGAAGCAAAAAGCGCTCTATAGTGGACCATAGCAGGACGATATTGTACGCCCGCATGCAATTCAGGAAGCCATCTGGATTGGCGTATTACTTTGTATCTCAGATAGAAATTGGGATTTTCCACCCCCATTCGATCTTCGGACGCCAGTGGTATGCTCTCCTGAATCCATGAAAGCGAAGCGGGTAGATTGAGCTGTATGGGCGGATCATAGACTGAACGTGGATACTCCCTTGGATTGCTGTTGCGGAATAGGGTTGCAAGAACGTTATTATCCAGAATCCCATAAAAGGACCCCAGAGGTTCGTAACTTACGTTGATTCTATTGCGCTGAAAGTTCTCTCGGCCATTTTGAGTGACACGAATGGATCTATGGAAAGCTTCGATCATACTGTCCATTGTACCGCCGCCCTGGATTTTCCAGGGCACGCTGACTCCACCGGAAAGCCTCCGGGTAAAACCATACCGCAGGGACGGCTCCATCTGCATCTCTTCACCGTCTATGACAAATCGATTCGCCTGTATGGACCATACATTGATCCAGCGTAAATTCAATCGAAAGGATAGTTCATTCTGGTCGATGGTTCGATCTACCACCGGAAATAATGGGGTGCGGATTGTCTGAAAGGCAACAGCGTATGGGTAGTCGATCTGAGCATCCAGTGTTTCTCCGAAGATCGGGAATGCCACAAGATAGATCACTATAGTCAACGGTACTAAAAATCTTCCAGCGCCCATACTATAGATAAAATCGGGAACAGCGCATAGGACACTAAACTGAAGAAACTTTGTCAGATTGCAAACGAAGGGTTAAAGGAAATCACAGGAGAGATCTGCTCCCCGAGGGCCTTTAGATCCAGCTAAAAACCCTCCGGGGCAATTCACGATTTTTGGGTCTCATTGCTTCACGGACCCTCTCTTTATACTTTTGACACTCTTCCTTTTTTTTCCGTTAGCCGAAATATTTTTTGGCCTATCGGTATAGACCCCTTTTTTCAGGTGGGGTATGAAACTTTTGCAAATTACATGCCAGGAATCTCAGGATTTGTAAATTAGCGAAAAAAAAAACACTGAACGTTCAAAATAGAAAATAAAATGCACAAAAAAAGGCAAATTGCACCTGCAATAAGAGCAAAAGAGTGAAACACAAAGCAGAACTTCGGCAGATTTGCGTTCGGACGCCAGAAGATCACCGGGCTCTGGAAAAACTCAATAATAAGAAGCAAAAAGATGCACTATATTTGTGCGCAAGGAACAATGCGAGAGCACAAATTGGATTATTCTTAATCAACGCACTATTTTTGTGCAATCACTCAAAGCATCCTCGCTCAGTCGTTCGACTGATCGCCGTCTTTAATACAGATCATTAATCATTAGCAGAAGGGAATACCCATTATGCCCACCAATCTGGGAGTTACAGCCTGACAATAATGAATTGCCATGGAACGGGCAGTATGAATAGTGCTATCCATGTTCAATCAGAGGCTTTCCGGCAAAATTGCTATATTGGCTATGGTAGTTGCGCCTTTTTGCCTGACACACTGCAAATCCAGTGACGAGGAGCCTCGCTCTGATCAAAACTCGGAAGCCAATGCAACGCTTTTGCTTTTTAATATCGCGCAAGTCAATCATCTGGGCGGACTTGTTTATAGCGGACGGCGTTCCATCTCTGCCTGCAACGACTATCTGTCTCTTGTCTACTGTCTTCTCATAGAAGATAGTGAGTCGGAAATTTCCGCCCGGGCGGAAAACTCCACCACACTCCAGTTCCAGCAATCAGGAAACGTTATTACAGGAAGACTCTGGACCCTCAATGCCCATATGGATGGCCGTGCCTACAATTTTCACGGGGATTTCAGCGCTACATCTTCGGACCTTCCGGGTCAAAATACAATACTGAGTATAACTCTAAACCAGGTTATGAATGCTGATGAAGACGCCTCCATTCATATGGAAGTGCAGGAACTTCAACTGGAAATGAACCAGGATCAGCTTACCGGATCCATGAAGGCTCTACTGACTCGAGCTTCTGATTCGTATAGTGCAACTATCATAGAGAATATGAACTACTATAAAGTTTACTGATTTTTTACAACTCATGGTTGCTTTCTATATCAGAAAAAGGAAATCTTGCATGAACTTATTTTCCATTGTTCAGGGTGACAGAGATAGAAAGAGCATGGGCTTTTTCCTTTTCTCGGCGGTCCTTGTTGTCTTGCTCACATTTTCCGGAGCGCTTAAAGCCGAAGATGTACAGAAAACTGACCCGCAGCCTGATACGAAAAAAAAGAGTGGTATATCGTTTCAACCGATTCCCCTTCCCTCTTACAACAACGACGATGGCGTTGGCATGGGATTGCGCGTGTATGCCACAAAGTCTGACGAAAAGCTGGAACCATATGCCTGGCAACTCTTTGCTCAGGGTTACTGGACTTCGAAAGGGAGAGAGTACCACGTTATCTCTCTGGATGCATTGAACTTCGCCGGAACACCCTTTCGTTTAAAAACCCAGGCCGGTTTTGATAGATATCTGAATGCTCAATGGTACGGCACCGGAAGCTACCACGATATACAAAAACAGAATCGAATCGTCGCTGGCGAAACGCCTGTGAACGAAAATATGCCGATTTCACCCGACCTTTACCAGTTGAACGATCAACTTACAGTGAACGAGACTTTACTGTCCAACGGTTTGTCCGCTGCCTCTTTCAATCCACCGCGACGCATTCTCCGGGAAAGACAGAACAAGTATTACAACTATGACCGAATTCGCCCTTTCTGGGAAGCCTCCACCGAAGATTTTTTTACAGGCAAGGGGCCATCGGAAAATAGTAAATGGTATGATAACCTCAAATGGATGGTTGGATTTCGCATCCAGTCATTTAAAATTCAGTCCTACTGGCATGATCGCGACGGGGGGGAAGCGGAGCAAAATAGCCAGACGCTGATCGATATTCAGAAACCTACAGGATACAATGCCACGGAGAAAGCTCAATGGGCTAATACCATCCACGGAGCCCTTGCCTATGACTCCAGACCCAGATCAAGGGAAAAGAATCCTGACCGGGGCACTTTCGCGGATATCCATTTAGAGGGTGCAGGAAACGGAACTGGAAGTGCGTATACCTATACCAGATTAACATTGACGTTTCGACAATATCATAAAATCCTTCCCTCGTTTTTTGATTCCCTGAATCAGGAACTCATATTCGGATACAGAATTCTCGGTCAAAAGACTTACGGGGACGCTCCGTTTTTTGAGCTGGGCACCATTACCACGATCACTCCCGATGAATGGAACGAAGGATTGGATGCCAATAAAGGGATACGCGGATACAATGCGGGTCAATTTGTTGATAAAAACATGGCCATGCTCAACGGAGAATTGCGTTATACTCTCTTAAAGAGTGATGTCCTGGGCGGGATCGATGTCATGCTTGTCGGTTATGGTGATACAGGAACCGTGGCTCCAGCAGCCAGCGAAATGAAGATCAAGGGGTTTCACAGCGCCTTTGGCGGCGGAGTTCGATTGATCTGGGAAAGGAATACAGTCATAAACATTTCATACGGCAAAAGTAAATATGCCAGTAACATGAACTTTTCCTTCAATCATCCATTCTGATGTTCAATAAAGATCAAATTCATTCAAACGTTAGAAAATTCGGTTTTCTCACAATACTGGCCATTGCCATCGTTTACCGACTCTGGGGAATCACCAATCCTCTGCTTGATTTCCACCATTTTCGACAGACCTATACTGCCCTTTATGCAAAACATTTTTTTAGAGATTCCATGAATCTCTTTTTTCCGGAAATCGATATATTAAATTACACTAATGTTTCTGAATTTCAGCTCTATCCTTTCCTGGTAGCAGTGCTGTACCACATTTTCGGTTTTCATGACATACTGGGCCGCATTGTATCGATGTTTTTCAGCACGATGACAGTGGTTTTAATTTACCTGATAGGAAAAAAGCACCTGTCACATTACGCAGGCCTTTTTGCAGCCCTGCTTTTCGCGGTGCTTCCTCTGTCTGTTTACTATGGCCGCGTTTTTATGCTGGAGCCGATGATGCTCTTTTTCGTCACCGGCAATATGTACTTCTTGCTGGAATGGAAAAAAAAGCGTACTGTTCCCCTGTTGCTGCTTGCTCTGACCTTCTCGGCTCTGGCGTTACTTTCAAAAATAACAGCTCTATATATAGTAGTACCAAATTTGTTAATTTTTTATCAGATTTACGGTAGAAACACCTTTCAACGACCCTCTTTTTATCTGTTTTTTACTGGAATGCTGACTCCGGCCGTATACTGGTATTTCATTCATCCATCCCTGTTCAAAGCCGGGATTTATCAGGTTGAAAATTTTAATTTATATGCAAGCCCGGATATTGTTTTTCTTAACCTGATTCAGCTCACTTCCGTGAAAACCTATTACAAACTGCTAGTGGAGCGATTGGGGGAGTATATGCTGACTATCCCGGGTTTTCTTCTGATGGTTCTTGCAATCATTTTCCATTCCAGAAAAATTTTTCTACATCGCAGCTCCAATGATGCCGATCGCGGCGTATACTTCCCCATAATTTTGTTTTTATACTGCTGGATGGGTTCATTTATCCTGTTTATGCTTTTATTCAACTCGATTAATATTTCTCACGAATACTACCAGTTGCCTTTTTTCATGCCTGCTGTCCTGATTATGGGTAGCTACCTGAGCCATGTTGTAACAACAAACAATATAAAAAATCAAATATTACATTTGTTTTTGCTGCTGATGATCCTTCCGTTTTCAATTTTCCGTGTAAACTCACGACTCACTGTGGATCGCTTTTATCTGAATGTCAGCAAGGTCGTTCAGGAAATATCCCAAAAAGATGAAAAAATCATAGTGATGGACCCACAAATACGAGGCGAGGTTTTTTATTTGTCCGACCGCAAAGGGTACCTGTTGCACATACCAGAAATGAGTCCCCTTGCAGTATTTATTCACGATAGAAACAGCGACACCAGAATTATCTCAGAGATACAACGATTTCACAACATGGGAGGGCGCTTTCTGGTTT
>JBNLFC010000048.1:0-12939 GCA_050305335.1 Leptospirales bacterium | reverse complement strand
TTTTCCTTTTGATCTGTTTCCCGAAGTTTTACGCTGCTGTTTAAAAAAGGAACTGGCCTTTCCATTAGCGAAGCAATGTAATACGGGTATTTTCCGGCATGGCTATGGATGATATTTCCAATGCCTGATTGGTACGACTTTTCATCTGCAATGACAAATACATCCGATGCCTTTTTAATGGATGTTTGGAGCGGAGCAAAAATCTGGTCCCAGCGCGGTCCTTGTGTGGGGTCAAAACTCCAGGTTCGATACACGGACCTGTTCCCGAAATATTCCCATACATGGACCTGGTTTTCCCGGCTGAGTATCCTCAGTGCGACTTCGCCCTTCCCTGGCGGAGCCAGATGGACAGGCGTTGTGGCAGGGAAATAGAGAAAACGAGAAAGTGCCGGTTTGTGCTTGATCAGGGAAAGTCTACTCGATTGAACTGCACGGGCAATACGGTTTTTGTGTTCAACAATCGTTTCGATATCATTGCTGTTATCAATTCTTCTGGTAGATTCAAAAAAGTCTATTTCTCGCAATAAAGAAAGGTTTCTACGGTAGTCGATGAAGTTCTGTCTCAGAATCGGATCGCTAAAGTTGATTGGGTAACGCAGAAAAGCTTTTTGCAGTGTGAATTTCCATTGTAGCTCCAGCAATTCCGCAGCGCGATCGGGTTTGCCAATATCGATAAAGAAAAATGCAGCCTCGCGAAAAAAATTCTCTTCGTTGAGTGAAACGCTGAGAAAAAATTCAGGATGAGTGATCAGTAGCTGGACCGCTTCGTTATAAATATGTTCCGCTTTTTTGCGAACTTCGATTTGTGGGTCATTTGCTTCCAGTTTTGCCAGCTCAAACCGTGCATGCCAGGCTTCGTTCAATAAATTGTATTCAAAGGTTTTGTCAATGATGCTCAGCAATTCCCTTCTGGCTTCGCCGCTATTGCCAAGGGCTTTCAGCGAGAGGGCGCGATTCATTCTAAATCGTATGGTGCGAATTTTTGACGCAGCGTCCCCTTTTTTCTGGTTTTCAATAGCCTGATCATATAAGCCAATCGATTTTTTTATGTATTCTTTCGAAGATATAACGTCTCCTGCGTTTTTTGCATTTTCATCTTTCTGTAGGCCATAGTAGTATGACAATTCCGCTTCCGCTGCAAGTATGTCAGATAACTGGTTACTTGCCAGTTCATGAACTTTCGAATCATCAATTGTCGGTTCGTATTCGAATTCCGGCCATTCCTCAGTTTTAAGTTTAATATATTCGGATTTTATTTTTTCGGTATAATCTGCTTTAAACTGTGTTAAAACATTAAAAGAATTTTTTAAAATTGCTTCATTTTCAATGTTTCGGGATGGGTTGGAGCTAATATGTGAATAGATGGAATAAAAATAGTTCAGAATGTTCAGTCTGTAAATACTCAGAAAGTTATAGTCTCTGGCCTTTTGCGATGCTGTAAGAAATGACAGGGAGGCCCCCAGATAGTCGCCTGTGATATATTTGATGTACGCGTCGTGATTGTAGGTTGCTATTTCACCTTCCTTGCCTGATGCGACATCGCTATCATTGTCAAGAAAAATAGAGCGTCGCATTTTAATTAGCTTTTCTGCACCTTCTATATCGCTGCGTTGAAATGCGTTTTCTACCTGAATGCCAAGAGAAAGTTCGTAGTGCCGCAAAGGTGAAAAACCGTATGGGTTGCGTCCCTGACCGATAATGGAAAAATCTTCTCCATACTTCATCATGCAACCCATTAACCTGCCACCAGCAGTTTCAGGCTGAAATCGGTTGTCGTATCGCCTCAGTCCCTGTCGCATAGAGATCTGGCCTGAAAGAATTGCGGTTCGATCTGACGCGACAAGGTCTTGCTTGTATTGATAGGCGATGGAAAGAAAATTCATAAGCCCTGCATGATTGAGCGTGAAAACATTTCCTTCTTTAAGATCCGGGGAGATTAATGAGTTAGCTTTCCTGTAAGCGTAAATGGCTCCTTCGAAATCGCCGGCATCCCAACGCGAAAGTCCAATAAGCGCTTGAATGGTTGCCATTTTTTCGGAAATAACCTTCCCGGAGGCAGGAGTGTTACCTGTCTGATTTTCAGGTATGTCGGATATCGATTGAACCTCGTCAGAAAGGTCCAGAGGATGTAGATCCTGCAGAGCTTTTTTCTTCGAGAGAAATTGTTCTGTGGCAAGCTCTGCCTGAATTGCCCTGTTTTCATTGGTGTAGTATATATCGTACGCTTTTTGGAATTCCATGGAAGCTTTCATGCTTTGATTACTGTAGAATAGTGCTCTTCCAAAATTGTAATGAAAAAGAGCACGCGTCCTGTAATCCTTGAAAAAAGATTTTCCTGTTTGAATGGATATTCTGTTTACTGTGCCATAGTGTTCAATGGCTTCATTAAAATTCGACAGCTGAAAGTAGTTATTTGCAAGGTTTAGCTCCAGATGCGCCCTGGAGGCAATGCCGGATCCGTCTACCGGAAGAGTTTCCAGGGCCTGACGGTAAAGTTCAACGTTCCTTTCGTAAAGGTGATCTGAAAAATAGCGTTTATATATATCCTCATATAAAATGCCGTCGCTGGGAGAGGCAGGCTGTAGACTGAAGGCGAAATCCACGATCTGCTCGAAGTATCCGCTGGATACTTTCACCTGTGTCGTTCTTCGTCTGTCGATGTACTGATACATCCAGCCCAGCAGCAAATACGCGTCTGTGTAAAACGGATCTGTTTGCAGGATATAGAGTAGCTGATATTCTGCATCTTTCAAATCTCTGAGAACACTTTCTTTCTGACGGGTCAGGCTGGAGCGGTCAATCTCTACGCCAGAATTTAAAAGATTCTGATAGAGGTTCTCCCTTTCTACGGATCTGGCTACAAGTGTGTAAGCATATCCGTATATTACGGATAGGTCGTTAAACTTTCGCGCATTGTCCAGTGAAATCTTGTATCCATAAACTAATTCATTGAAAGTTGTGTTGTCAAAAGGATCTGATCTCGTAAACAATTCTGTGATGGCATCGGGGCTGATCAAGCGAGCCCTGAACTGATCCCATTCTACTTTTCTTCGATTTCTTTCGATGGCGATGTCAACTTTGAGTCGATGAAAGGTAACTGCCTCTCGATTATGGTATTCCTGGAATTGCCCGATCCGCTTAATGTGCATAAAAATTATGTTCAGTGCGGTGGCGTGGGTGTAGCTTACTAAATAGAGCATATCAGCAGCTTCTCTGGCAATTTCGATGTTAATACCTTTGTTGTTGTTTCCTTTGAAGTAATCAATATTTCCTGAACAAATTTTCCTGTAGGAATTTCCGTATTCAGAGTTTCCTAGCTGATGTAAAAAACCACCGCTTCGAGAAGAAGGATTGCAAAAATCAACCATGATATCCCGATCAGTGCTGTTGAGGTAGACGGTTTCATCAGGTGTGGTGACAGTCTGTTTGATTCTGCTCAATAGATCGGGAGATTTTTTCTCGATGGTTTTTGATATGGAACGGGCAGAATTCAGATAACTTTCTGTCAAATTTCTTGATTCATCAATAATATCTTTGAACTCCTGTAAGCTGATGGTTACCTGCATGTCCGGTAAAAAATTGCCTCCGTATTTCAGTCGGGAGGCATAAGAATTTTCAAACTCATCCACCCGGTCGTACAGATCAGCCAGAAGTTGATGGGCTCTCACGTAAATCCCTGTGTCCTGGGGAATCCCTTTGATAGATTGTAATGCAGTTTCGATGGCCTCTCGATTCCGGCCACGCCGGGAGAGAAGTTCAGCTTTGAGTAGGAGCAGTGTGCCTCGAATATATAAATTGTTCTGGTTTTCTAACTCCAGGTCCACTGCCCGGGCCTCCATGCCACTGGAAAGATTTTTGAAGGAGTGAATGATGGAAATGATGATAGCTTCTCTGTATTTTGCTGGCAGTCCTTTACGCTCCAGCAACGTCGGGAAAATCGAAGGTATTTTCCTGGTTAGCGTTAATTGAATATCTCCCTGCATAAACTGTGTCTGGAGGGAATCGTAGTATTCCGGAAACCTGGTATTGAGTTCGATGAGAATTTTTAAAGCATTTTCGAGATCACCGGTCTCCCGATACAGACCTGCCAGTTCTTCCATCGCGCCGGCGACAAGGATTTGTTCGTCCGCTTTGTCCGGCGAAGTGGTCCGCCTCAGAGCGTCGGATTCCAGCAACGCCCGGTAGAGACGAAGTTGTTCGGTCGGGGGTGTCTTATCTTGAATGATTTTATACTGAAGAGAAGCCAGAGGGTTTGCATTGAGTATTGCTGTGTGGAGTTGTAAATTTTTTGTTGTTTTTTTATCGGCCAGATCCTCCAGGGCCAGAATTTTGCCCTGATAGGTCAGGTATTCCATGGTTGATCCGAAAAACTCCCATACAGCCTGGACGGCAAGGATGTATCGTTCCGGGAATTGTTGCTTATATCGATTAATGATGTTAAACTGCTCTGCGATGGATGGTTGTGGGGGAATAACGCCTTTTTCTGGCATTAGATAAATGTTGATATTCTGGCCCACGTAGGCTGAAAAGAACAGCGAACCCCTGTTAAAGGGAGCCCACTGGATGCTATGGATGCTGCTGCCATCGTTCAGCAGAGTCTGTCTGATTCCTGTGGCTAAATTGTATCGGATGATTTCAGCTCTATCTGTGGAATCAAAGTAACCGTTTCGGTTTGTGTCTCCTGTGATATGCGAATAGTAAATAAAATTGCCATCACCGGAAAATGTCGGGAATCTATCTGGCCCCCCCGGGCGAGTGAGGGGAGTAACTCTCTCTTCTTTTCCTGTTGCAAGGTTCAGATATACGATCGATTCGAGTCCTGTTGCAGGGTCGGAAAACACGTAGGCCATTTTCATGCCTGACTGATCCAGAGATGGATTTTTCCCCCCGTTTTCAGTGATTCTTGCAAGGTCAGAAAATTGACCTCTTCCCCTGTACGTCATTCTCCATATGTTTTTTTTTCTTCCTGCGCATCGATTGGACGTGAAGTACAGGTATTGCCCGTCGTGGGACCAGATTGGAGTGGATTCCGACGCTTCTCCCTGGCAGTCGGCGGTGAATCCTCTGGCAAGCTGTTTGATGATCGCTGATATATCTTGCGTATCTTTCCAGTTGTAGGAGATTTTTGAACCCGCCAGAACATATTGAAAGATTTCTGTAATATCCGCATTGAGATCCAGCATGCGTAGATCGCCATCACTATCTGAATCTTCGGATACAAATATGATACTGTTTTCTCCTGGTGTTCGGACCGGTGAATACTGTTCCGAAGGATGGTTGATCACAGAAAAGCTCAGAGTGGATTTTAGATCACGAATCCAGATGTCTGCCGAGCCATCTATATCGGATGCATAGAGCATATAGCGGTCGCCGACAAAAGAAGGATAAAGACTTGCCCCTCTCTGGGTAGTGATGGGAAAGTTGCTGGTAGGATACCTCGAGTAAAAATCGTTTACAATAGTGCGATAGTCCAGTTCCGGCGGTTGAAGGGGAGTGTAGGAAGAGCAGGTATAAAATAGAAGGGCTGCAAAGAGAACCAGAAGTGCGCGAATTGCAAAAAAAAGCCGCTTTCGCCTTCTCCCGGACCGGGAGAAGCTAGCATTCAGGGCTTCTGCCAGGCGCTTTAAAAAACGCTTCATGGAGTGCGACTCCATTTTTTGCTATTGTTCATGGTCCACTCTCCTGCGTGACTGTGATGGTACGGATCACGCTCCAGCTGATTGGGCCATGGCAATTGTGTTCCCTCAAGTTCCCGTACAATCTGGTTGATGCGAGACCTGGCATGGTTCACTTCTTCCATTACTCTTCGAGAGTTTTCTATCTCTTCACCGCTACTTTGATGAAGGCTCCTTCCTGAAATTGTAGCGGGAACCATCTCCAGATATCCCGATTGGCTTTCTCCGAGAAGCGCCATACCTTTGTATTCGCGAACGATATCGGAATAGAATTCCAGAACTCCAATCTCTCTATAGTACTCTCTGGCAAGTTTCATTTTTGTGTCTTTCAAGCTGGAGTCCGTGTCGCTCTGTTCCTGCTCCGATGTATTGCGAGTAGAAGCTACCATCCACCCATCCGGTTCAATTTCACGGTTTTCTCCAATTAACTGGCGTTCAATAGCAGTCCGGGAAGGAGTCAGGGTAATGGGGGGAATATCCACGGAAATCAGTGCAGCCCTTCTCACGCAGCTGGATACGGGGCTCGTGACTTTTGTGAACAGGACGCAACCAGAAGAGATGATCTGCACTAAAAGAAGTGCCACCATTGTTGCTGTGCAAGTTATACTTTTGAAGTAGCTATGATAAAGAGAAATCCTTTTCATCGGGTTTATTGCGAACCTCCTCTGGAAGATGTGCCCTTGCGATCCACCGCAAGTGTGCCTGCCTCATGTTTTGCTCTTTCCAGAAATTGAGCCAGCGGGATTCGCTCCTGTTTGATCTCTTCTCCTGATGTCCGGATGAAGCGGCTGAAAGCACCGCTCTGGTTTACTGATATGGAGCTGTACACCAATCCCCCTTTCAACTCAATTTTGATGGCCGGGATGGCCAGCGTCTGATTGGCAGTAAACGCGACAGATTTTGCCGGAATTAAAACCCTTGTCGCAAATCCGCTAAAATCTTCACTCACTCTGTACATATCCAGATAGAGAGTTGTGTTTGGGATGGGGTCTTTGAGGTTTCTCCCCTCTGCCTGCAAATTGGCGTTTATGATTCCATTGTATCCTTTGCCAGTGGTAAGAAAAGGGGCAAGATCCAGGTTCTGGGCCTGGAATCGTCCGCTAAAACTCATCTTTTCTGGATCAAAATTGCCGAGATGAAGATAGATGTCATGTCCATCAATCATTCCTTCCGGTTGCCACTGTTTCTCATTTTTCTGGAAAACCTGTAAACGAATTTGAGAAATCCATACTGTATTATTTTTGTATTGAATACTCGATTCGAATCCGTTTTCATTCAATCGATCGTTCCCGAAGATAAAGTAATTACCGTCTATGTATTCTCCGGCAGGAGTTTTGTTGGAGGAAATACTGGAAACAGTAAAATTCTTATCCTTATAGAAGAGCATGGAATCACCCACCACGGATACAGGCGGGGAGAATTCCTTTGTCTGAATATCCGGGCCTATGTCGTGGTGAACGGGCAGGCTCAGGTTGATGTTTGTTAGATGCCATATGCGGCACTCCAGGCTGGAGGGAGAGGCACACTGGCCCGAAGTATAGTCCACGTCCACTCCTGCCATTTTCAGGGAACCATCAACGGAGTCTTCGCCCAGATTGAAGTTAGCTTCCATTTTTCCTTTCATGGTAATCTGTTTGTGCACCGGTAGCATTCGGTCATGGGACCAGAGGAGTCGGAACTGCATGTCCGGTCTCCAGGGTGACTCTATGGAAGGGCGACTCATGTTTCCGGTTAATGTCACTTTAAGGCTGTTTCGAAAGGCAATTGCGGAAAATCGGCGAATATCGATCAACCCCGGTGAAAGATATGTGCTGGCATCAATCCTGAGGTCGTCGACGTTCAGGTAAGGGAGCTGCAGAGTCAGACCCGATTCAATATTCTGGTTTTCCCCGGAGCGGCTGTAATTGAAATCTCCACTCAGCAGCACACCTTCCGAAAGGTATGTATAAAAAGAATCCATGGTCCGTTGGAGAGTGTCTGGCAATGTGGGATGCATTTTTTTGTACGCGACATTCAATCCGGCAATATGAAATTGATAACTGGAGTGTGCTTGTTGAAACTGCACATCCGCGTTTCCCTTCAGGCGTATCATGCTTTCTCCGAATTCATTATCGCCCGATAGATGAACTTGATCGGTGTGTATCCGGATGTTCCCTGGCGCTATTGTGATTACGCCTGCGGAGTTTAAATGCAACAGAAAACGCGACGAACGCGAGCGTTGAAGAGAATACTGCGCATTTCGTACGCCAACTACGCCATCAAACTTAAGGGTATCAAAATTTTCCGTAGATTGAACTTTGAGTGATGCGAATCCCCTGCCCAGAAAATAGGGAGCTGAAAAAGTATCCAGAAGCACGTTGGATATGCGAGCTTCCAGCATAATTCCCGTTTCCGGCAAGATGGAACCTTTTGCAGCAATGATTCCGTCGTTATACCTCGCCGAAACGTTGTTGAGTATCAATCGATGAAAAACGTGAAAGGCGAGATTTTTCTTTTGTCCGTCAGAGGCTGCCCCGTCACCCAATGGCAGAATGTCGGTCAAATCGATTTCTCCCGTAAGGTTCATAAACAGATTGTCAATGCTATGACGGATTTCTCCGGTTTTCAAACGCAGACCCGTGGCATACAGATCGCTCTCAATGCGCAAACGATCCAGGGTTCCCTCCAATTCCATGGAGCGAATATCAAGCACTCCTTCCAGATTTGTCTGGCGCTCAGGAGCGAGAAAAGAATCCAACCACTCCCCGATATGGTGCAGATTCAGATGTGCGTTTCGTATTTTCAGATCCAATTTTCTTCGCGGAGATGTCACGTTCTTGATGGATGCCTGGAGGGAGAGCACATTGTGTCTTTCATGGTTGAGACGAAATTGTTTCACATAAAAAAGATCGTTCGGTGCGTCGTAGGATGTGTCAAAATAGAGAGAGTATCCCAGAGGGAGGTCCCGGTGTCCGGATCGTATAGCGTAGAGCTTTTCTCCGTCGATTTGCAGGCGTGATAAGAATTCGGTTCTGGTTTCTCCTGATTCTTTGTATAGAATAAATTTTGCCAGCGCTTTTCCGTCTACGGTTCTATCACCGTTTTTGTATCTCAATCCTGGTGAGGTATGGGGATTAAAGGCAATTACCAGTGTATCGAAAAGATCCAGTAATTCCAGATTCAAAGGAACTGTATGAAACGTCCTTGTTATGAAAGCGACAGCCAGGGACACCTGGCTCATGTGAAGCTCCTGTTTTCTCTGGTCATAAGGGTTGCGAATGTGCAGTTCAAAATCGTTTACCCTTAAATCGCCATACAACTTTACGGGAAAAAAAAGCTCAATGGAATCGGGTAGCTGCATTGTATCTTCGTCGTCCGGTGAGGGCTTATACAACGAGTAGATGTTCCAATCATCCTTTGAAGTTTTAATTAGAAAAAGCCTGGGATGCTCTATGCGAAGCTCCCGAATACCGACATGCCCCGCCAGAAATCCGGGGAAAAACCATGAAAGATGGATCCGGTTCGCTTTAAAAATGGGAACGCCCTCTTCTGTATTTAGAGCAATGTTTTCAGCTTCGAAGCCGTAGATGGGGCTGAAGTATTTGAGCTTCATCTCCAGACGTGCATTGCTGTTTTTTTCCACCAGCATGTAAATCCACGATGTTATGTACTCCGGTCGTGTGAAAGACTGGTATAGAAAAAAAAGAAGCAGGCAAGGCACTGCAACCAGCGCGATGCGGATCAGCCGTCGGGGGGCGAAAACACCGCGTATGAATCGATATCCGGGCAACGCAACCATCCTACCCGAACAAATTTAACTCTTACACCCGGGGGATCAATCCGTATTTATGTAAAAGCGAGTGTCTGCAATCCCGGTGAGGGCTTTTGACCCCCTGAAAGGGGGAAGTCAATTCTGAATAACGGGGGAATTTTTTTCTTCCTGAGGATAAGTAAAAGAGAAAAAAACTATTCCAATGAAGAGGTTCATCAACGCGGCCAGGGTAAACAGACCTGAATAGGGGGTGAGTGAATACAAAACACCCTGGAATTGCAGCGTTGTGGGTAGAAGCTGCGGCTGCCCCAGCAGAGAACCGAAAACCATGCTTCCCAGCGCTCCACCCAGTGAGCTGGCAAAGATGATGTAAGCCCCATAGCCTGTTCCATACAGGTGATTCGGAAAGGTGGCCCGTAACCAGTAAATAGCACCCATATAAAATCCGGTGAAGTGAACGCCGTGGAGAATTTGGGAATAGAGGGGGGATACCTCCCATCCCTGTAGTGAAGAGAGAGCCAGCCAGCCGAACCGTAATGCGCCGGCCCCGGTAGACAGGAGAAAAAATGGTTTGATTCCATGGCGTCTATACAGGCGTCCGCTGAGTGCCAGAAAGGGGATTTCAAAGATGACTGCAAGTGCCCACCCACCATAGACAATATCCATTCCTGCACTTTTTTCAATGTATTGCCCTACATAGTAATCTACAAGCTGATAGGCAAAGTAGAAGAAAAATGAAACAACAAAAAAGCTCATAACCCCGGGCTGCAAAATTCTATTCAGGGCTGCACTGAAGTGGTACTCCTCATGGGATTGTCGATATCGGGAAACTTTTATTGCAATGAAGGCGGCCAGAATATAGAATATAGAACCGCCCTGGCCTACCAGGGAAGCGTCCCAACCGGCAGTGAAGGGCGGGAAAAATGGGGCGAGAATTCCCCCTCCCAGAAAAAGAGCAAAATGAATTGTAAAAAAACCCGCTGTGCCCCATGCGCGCAGGCCCCCAAAACGGATAGTACCTTTTTCCTCCAGTACTGCAATTGCGATCAACTGAACATCGGTTGCCAGTCAAAAGCGTAAACCTCCCCCGGACACCACAGCTGTGGCCAGGGAGGTTCCAGGCCAGTAAAAGAGAATTTGCGCGGGTGCGGTGAGAATCAGTGATCCCACAAGAAACCATCTCAGGATAGGATAACGATCCGAAAGATACCCTGTCAAAAAAAAGCCCGGTGGAAAGAGCAGTTGCCCTGCCAGAAAAATAAATCGGGCGGATTCTCCGTAGCGGTCCACGGCGAAAGGGCTGAGCGTAGAAAAGTAGGTGCCGTGACCCAGAAAGAAGAAGAAGTAAAGAAAGATCAAATGCATGTCAGCATCCACTTCCGGTTTCTGCCACTTTTCTCATACCAGAGAAGAGCGAATATACCATTTTTTGTTTTTCAACTCAGATTCACAACTGTCCCTATCGTTGAGAAGGGGATTTGAAGCTCAGGATATGATTGCCATCAAAAAGCATATGGAAGAGTTGGGTATATCCACCATGCAAACCATACAACTGTTGAGCATGCACCTTCCCATAAGTTCCCACAGCTTGATTTCTTTTTGAGATCTTGCAGTCGGGAATAGAAGAAATGAGGCGGGGGATTATTTTATGGGATTCATCAACAACTTGCAAAACAAAATCCAGCAATGGACAGAGCTATCCGCAACACTGTTCAGAGTGAGCAAGGGACCTTCCGCAGGCTCTGCAATAGGACAAATTGCGGATCAGTTGATCCTGATATCGCGCAGGATCAGACTTTTTCGCTGGATTTTTCTGGGCATAGCGTCACTGATTGTATTCCTCTTCATTTATACCGCCGTTGTCGCTATCATCTATCTGAATGATCGATCGGAAATAGCCACAACCATTCAGAACTATAGAGAGTATCTCTATGGCCATTCCGGCTTTGAACCCAGAGCTCCCATTCGGATCCTGGACCGCAACGGGGTAATCATAGGAGAAATGTTGCCCGAGAGAGATAACCGGGTAACACTCCAGAGCTGTCAGAACATGGCCTGGCTCAAGCGTGCGGCAGTGTCTTCAGAAGACCGCAACTTCTATGAGCACCATGGAGTTTCTTTAAGGGGAGTATTTCGCGCCTTCGTAAATAACCTATTATCGCTCTCCATTCGTGAGGGAGCCGGATCCATCACCATGCAGCTGGCGCGCAACGTTCTTACTGATCGCAGCCACAGTCTATACAGAAAAATATACGAAACTTTTTCAGCTTTTCAGATAGAATCCCTCCTTTCCAAGGATGAAATTCTCTGTATGTATTTAAACCGCGTCTATATGGGAGAAGGACGCATCGGTGCTATTGAGGCTTCCTACTACTATTTTCGCAAACCTCCCGAACAACTCACGGCCCCCGAAGCGGCCATGATTGTGGGACTGTTCCCCAGTCCGGTACGTTACAGCCCACAGAACGATATTCTGGAAAGTCTAAAAAAACAATCCATGGTTATGGATACCCTTGTGCGAGATGGTTTTCTCACGGATAAAAAGAAAGATGCTTTATTGAAACAATTTATTAAAAATTATAGAGTATCAAGTGATCCTGAAAAACCGGATTCTGGAACCATTGGTGCCTATGGTGCCAGCCGCGATTTTCGACTTTACCACCCGGCCCCTGCGGCCAACGAAGCAGTGAAGGAATTTCTTTTTGCCAACTTCAATGAGGATGATATACGCAAAGGTGGCTGGACCGTTTATACTACCATTGACGCGGCAAGGGAGGCGGCAGCGCTGGACGGTATTCATTCGTCCGTAGAAGGCGTGCGCAATCAAATGCGTGAAAAGGCGAAAGGAGTCGACAGTACTACGCTGACCCATTATGTGGAGCGCCTCAACGGTGTGATGGTGGTTCTGGAGCCCTCTTCGGGAGACATTCTGGCCATTGTAGGAGGTTATGCGGTTGCCGATGGTGGAAGCATGACCTACCGTATCTGGAAGATGGTACGCCAGCCCGGATCGGCCATCAAAGGATTTCTCTACGGGCTGGCCATGGACAAAGAGATCATCGATATCAACTCAAAGGTGGTCGACGCCAGGCTGGAGGGAGATTATTCGCCCAACAACTGGTACAGGGGATATAAAGGAGAAATGCCTCTGAAAGACGCAGTTGCGCTTTCGGTCAACACAGTGGCAGTGAAAACGCTGGCAGATCTGGGGGTAGACAATTTTCGTCTGGCTCTGGGACAGGCCCTGGAACTGGGATATTTTGAATCCTTCAGCCGGTTCCCCGACTCGGTGACTCTGGCCCTGGGCAGCGCCGAAATGACGCCCATGGAACTGGCACGCACCTATGCCCTGCTTCTGAATGATGGCTATGTTGTGCGCCCCCGCCTCATATTGAGGGTGGATGATGCTGATGGTAATCCCATGAGTGTGATCAACGTTAAAAGAGGTTCGACCAACATAACAACTGTCACTAGTCCAAGGAAGAAAATCAAAAGCCCGATGGTGAAAATAGA
>JBNLFC010000047.1:0-13001 GCA_050305335.1 Leptospirales bacterium | reverse complement strand
CCGGGTGCATCTTACTCTGGACATCCATTGCCCGGCCTGCAATCGTCCGCTTACGTCATTGATTCGCGGGGAAATTCAAAAACATCTGGAGAAATAGCCGACTATTTCTCCAGTCGAAGATCTAGAATTTTTTGAACATATTTGCCCAGAATATCGAACTCTATATTTACCCTGGTTCCCTTTTTCCAATCTCCAATGTTGGTAGCTTCGATGGTATAAGGAATGATTGCGACAGAAATACGATGGTTTTCCGGTTCGCTTGTGGCAATGGTCAGGCTGATGCCATTCAAAGAGATGCTTCCTCTCGGCACGACCAGAAGCTCAAATTCAGGCTGATATGCGATAAAAATCTCCCGGCTGCCTTCCAGAAGTCGAATTTCATCAACGACTCCTGTTGTGTCCACATGGCCCTGGACAAAGTGACCGTCAAACCTGGCATTGACACCCACGGAACGCTCCAGATTGATGCGATCTCCGGGTTTTACGTCGCCCAGCATACTTTTTTTTAGTGTTTCGGCAATGGCTGTAACCTGATATTTGCTTTCCTGTGGAAGAATCCTTTCCACAGTTAGGCAGACTCCGTTATGACTGACGCTCTGATCCACAGTGAGTTCCGGAGCTATGGAGCTGGATAGGAGGAATGTTCGATTTCCAGATTCTTCGTGAATCTCATCTACTGTTGCTACTGTCTCTATGATTCCGCTGAACATGGGGACTCCTTCTACCAGTGGCGAAATTTGCCCGGGCTGTTTTCGATTGAGTGTGAATTTTCCACCGAATATGCAGGGGGATTACGGTTCAGGAGAGGTGCAAGAAAAAAAAGCACTTTTCTACAGTGAATGGAGTTGGAATCTCCGTGATCGAATAAAACAAATTCTCTTACAATAGAGGCAGAATCATTTATGGCTGAAAAAGACAGAAATACTGAACCTATTGAATTACGATTGAAACTCATGGCTACGCCTGTGGCTGCTTTTCGTGCCATTACCTCGCAAACTGAACTCCGTCGCTGGTGGGCGCCCAGGGTGATCATGTCCAGGAATGTAGTCTCACAGGAAACAGGCCGGGACATGGAAATGCGCCTGGTGAGCAGCGAAGCCAACCATCTGGTGCGCTACTCGTGGCGAGGATTGGACTGGCCTCGATCTATTCCCTCAACTGTCATTGCATTTGAGATCGAAGATCGGGGAGTATCCCGCGGCAGTACCGGGGAAGGAATTGTTCTGCATATTCTTCACGATGGCTGGACCAATCCTGAAGAGAGAGAACGCCAGGTGACAATCTGGAAAAGCGCTGTGGAGTGTCTGGAGAAACATCTTCACGGCAAAGCGTTCAAATCCTGGTGGGACGAAGTAAAGGTGCAGGACGGATTTCGTCAGATTCAGTTTCAATCTGTCCAACAATTCATTGAGCGAATGGAGCGGGAAAGTAAGGGGAAAGCAGAACGCAAACTGGCCATTGCGAATATTCTGTCCCTATGTGAGGAGCTGGCGGACCACGGCTCATGGTTTATGAAAGATAACGGGAATGAAATGGAGTTGCGATTGAGTGGTATACGCATCCTCGGTATTATGAAAAACGGCAGTATCATAATTGGCTGGCGTGATCTGGAAAAAATACTGGGCGATCGTCTTCCCGACTTCGCGTCGCGCATGACCGCGGAACAAGATGTGGATCTTCACATCGGCAAAAGCCAGGATAAAATCCCGGCCCAGATGATCAACCCAGTGTTTTTGAACCGATGGTATCTGGATATAATAAGATTTCATCGGGGAAAACAATGATCAGTTTCTCGTGGTCTGTACAGGACGATGGAAAATATAAGCTGGAAGTGCGAACTCCGATCACAAGGATTGGCACCCTTTATCGTTTAACTGCCTCTATTTACATTGTCGGATTGGATATTGCATCTGGTGAAGTGGAGACTGTAAACGAAAACGGCCAGGATTTCTCCATGGACAGTTTCATATTGCAGGAAGGTGAATCCCGTGGTGCTGAAGCTTTCCAGATGGCTTCTGCTCAGCTGGGTCTATTGATGGAGACGTTAATTCAACAGGAAAGCAATGTGGATGATTTGCTGGTGGAACACAATATTCGTATTCCTGACATTTCCACTTTCTTTGATGCTCCCCCCGAGATGCTTTTTCAGAACAATCCAGATGACAATTATTCAGAATTCTATATAGAAACTGTGAACCGTAGAGGGCTTCTGTTTCATTTAACGCGCATCCTGGCGCGGGAGAAGGTGGATATTTTAGGAGCCGTGATTCGGAGCAACGTCATGGGAAGGGCGGAAGACACATTTTCCGTTCAATACGATGGTGGACCACTACCTCTGGAAGTGATTCAGCGGTTGGAACTGGATATTACGGGTGAGGTTACCCATCACGGGTAATAGCGTACTCCTTGTGTATGCTTCCGGAAAACAAAAAGACATTGCAGAGATGCTATTTGGTCTGTTTTCTCCAGATTGAGATTCGAGTGAGCATTCGATTGGCATCTTCGATCATCAACTGACAGCTGGTGCGAGCGTTGTCCACGTAGGAGCCCTGCATGGCCGGGAGGGATTTGATAACTTCCGGAGGAATTTCAGCGAGTGTTCTGAGAAGGTTTGTATTCACTTTTAATAAATGGTTGTATGTGGTTTCGAAAGTATCCTGCAATTCCCAACGGCGAATAATTTCTTTGCGTTTCTCTTCGTCCGGTTCGCTATCGATCATATCTTTTCTCAAATCATTCAGTCGGGATATATAGTAGGAGATGGGTCTTGGATAATGCATAATCTCTTTGTAAAGGTTAATGGCATTTTCCACAGTGGAGCGACAATCGCCATCCAGAGAACGAATTATGTCAAAAACCATGTCCGTTTTATAGGCTTCAAAAAGCTTTGATTTTTTAAAGTTGTTAACCATGGCGAGAAGCCTGTCTTTCACTTTGAGCAATTCTACATTGGCTTCTTCCAGAAATCGTGCTTCATGGAATGGAGTTCCGTCACCTTCCGGAAAATCGCTTTTTGTTTCTCCCTCTGCTTTCCCTATGGGTTGTTGAAAACGAAAGTCATCTTCGTATGGGTCGTAGTATTCCACCTGCTCACTGGCCGCAGGCTTATTTTTGGCCATTATATGAGCCGGCACAGCCGTGTAATCGCGTGGAACCGGTTTTGCGGGCATGAAATCATCCACAATTTCCAGCTCCGATAAGGTTTCATAGGGTGACGATTCCACCTGCGGGGAGGCGGAGGCAGCGGCTGCTGGTTGTTCTTCTTGATCGTCAAAAATAATTTCGTATGAGGAAGAAGATTTCTGGCGGCCTTCGATTCTGCGTTGTCTCTTTTCTTTAAGAATTTCCCTGCGAAGTGCGATGGCTTCCTCCCTGGAAGAGGCGAGTCGCACAACTTCAACGCGGCGAGTATCCATGTTGAAACGCGTGGCATAGCGATTCCCCATGGGATCAACGTATTTTCGGTTGATTTCTTTGATGGAGATCTTACGGGGATCAAGATCTTCCGCCGAACGTATGAGGATATACTTCATTCGTGATCACCTGAAAAAAGTGCCTCGATTTCGTTCCCGGAAAAAAGGTAGGGCGTGTTGCAGAACTCACACTTCACCTCAATTCTACCGTGCTCATCCAGTAAACGATGTGATTCTATCTCGCCGAGAGATTGAATCACTCTTTTCACCCGCTTCCGGGAACAATCGCAATAAAAGTAAAAACTTCCCGTATTCAATACCTTAACCTCCAGCGAGTGAGAGAGTGGGGTATTCATCTTATGATTGTCTTCGCCGCCTGTGGGTGCAATATTATTCATCAGCTCACCAGCACTTTTTCCGGCAAGCATGTCCAGAATGGCATCGGTATCTTCGTAAGTTGCGTCGGGAAGGGCTTGAAAAAGATATCCTGCGAATTCGAATCGTGATGATCGACCGCTTTCTAAACGAAGAAAGGTCTGGATTTGTTCGGAGCGGGCGATGTATTCCTCCAGATTTTTTTCCAGTGGGGCGTTGCGCATTTGAATGGTAGAGGAATAGACTTTTCGATTGGACCCCAACCAGCGATTTACCTGGAGGAGTCCTCCCTCCAGGCGAGGAGCAAGCTCGTCGAAGCTAGCTTCCGGGTTGCTGACATAAGATCGCATTCCACCGGAAGTGCTGGCAAAGGAGATGATTTTACCCACCGGCTCATCGCACTCTAGCTGAAGACTGACCGTTGCATCCTGATTTTTCTCATTAGCCGAAGCAATGAGATATGCGCCCATCATGGTCTCTCCTATCAGACCGATTACATCCTCGCTGGCATTGTGACGTGTGCCCACTTGTTCCGCAAGGTGTGTATTGCGGGCAAGGAAAAAACGATAGCGGTGCGACGGCAATATGCCGGAGACAAAAATGTTACTGTTCTGGTTCTCAAACATCATCATATGCCTGGCTTATATAATTATAGGCAATACAAGATTGAGAATCAACCGAACGGTCCAGGCTTTTAGCACCTCGGGAAGAAAAAAACTGGTTCTACGGGATGGAGGGCTCGGGCTCTTCTTCCGTACCATGGACGGGGAGATCCACCTCTGTTTCTAGATGCTCTTTCAGGGCTGAGAAAAAAGGAGCATAATGGTTGGAGGCATTCCAGACAATGTAGCCGTCACCCCCCGATTGATCTACGGCTTCCAGCTGTTTTCTTATATAATCTTTGAGGCTGAGCCCGCTGGGGCCAATATCCATCTTAAAACCCTGAATATACGCAACGATTCGTGAACGGTTCTGTACTCTCTGGAGTGAGTTCACGATCCCATGATAAACAGTTCCATATGGGTCGCGGATCTGTTTTTTTTGTCCGAAAAAGTGAGATGGATAAAGCATTGGATAGATGGTGTCCATATGGTCGGCAAATAACTCGAGTTTCTGGCCGATTGTGTCTTCCCGATTATATGCAATTCTACCAAAAATATCGGCTCCAGTCCGCACTCCCAGAGGTCTTACCTTGTTTGAAATCTCCTGCAGGACCGATCCGATCGTCATATAACGTTCTTTTAGAGGCGGATTAGCCTTTGACATCTTATCTGCGTATCGAATATAATCAAGCTGCACTTCGGCAAAACCACTGCGGGCGCATTTTTCCGCAAGTGATACGATGGCTTTTAAGTGCCCGGTATTGGGGGAGGAGCTTTTTAAGCCTCCATCAAAGACTACGATCCTGGAAATCGGGTAGATGCCATTTTCTGTGGCGTATTTTATAAATTTTTTGTCGGGAAAACGAGGTTGCACATCGACCACAAGGGTATTCATTCCCAATTTTTTCATTTTGCTGATCAGTTTTTCATATTGCTTTGATGAGTGGACAGTTCGGTTGTTTAAGTAGAGGCCACGATATGTATCCGGGGCTACTGTATGGTAGTCACCTCTGGGCGTGGGAGGTATGAGTTTTGCGACTTTTGATTTCCCGACTGATGAATTCTTGCGGGCAGTCTTTCCAGATAAACTGGCAGTTCGAGAAGCACTCTTCAATGTGAAATGAAGCGCTTTGAGTGAGAGCATTGGTTCGGGTTCCGCAACATTGCTGGCAAGGTTCCTTTTGTGCCCGCTAGTTTGATCCAGCGTGGAGGTCTGATCAATTTTATGAACCGGGTCATCTTTTTTTTCTTTCTGACCCGATGGTTGATTCAGTGGAATATCACTTTCCTCTCTAATCTGCTTCTCAGTCTGTTCAATGGCCTTGTGAAGATCTTGCAGACCGTCGGTCTGACCGTATTTCCTGATGGATGAGCCATTGCTTTGAGGAGAAGGAATGACGCCTGAGGATGGCAGGCTGAGTCTTCGATATAGCCCCTCTACTCCATTGCCCTGCGCGGAGGACCGGCCTTCAGAAACGGACTCCTGAGCAAGAAAGGATAAAAGTGAATGCTTCCCGGGCCGGTATGTTGGCCATCTGTGGTTGTTGTGCTGAGAAATCAAAAACAGGGCAATCCCTGAAAAAGCCAGGGAAAACAGAGGAAAGTAGTAACTTCTCCGGGTGATTGATCTTGATACTTTTCTGGTAGGATTGGGAACTCTGATGACAGCCATGGTATGTCTGTACTATCGGCCGACCTCATCCGAATGTAAATGAATTCATTCAATAGTACCGCCTCCCAGAATGTAGAGGCTGTTTCCATCCGTGGACTTTTGATAAAAAACCGCTCTCTGGCCCGGAGTGATGGCCCTTGCCCCTGTGGGTATCTCCACCTGCACGGTATCAGGTCTCAGAGGATCTCGCCGAATGGAAGCCTCCACAGGTTGAGATCGGTAACGAATCTGCACCAGACAGGAGGTCCCATCAATGGACTCCTCCGGGTCCAGTCCCTGCCAGTGCGCCTGACTGACAGAAAATGAGTACTGTGTGGTCTCCATGGAAGTTCCCACAATCACATCGCCATTTTTTTCTATACGAATGACATAAAGTGGCTCCGGATAGGCTATGCCCATACCCCGTCGCTGGCCTATCGTAAAGTTCTCCCGTCCGTTGTGATGCCCGAGAATTTTTCCTGATGTAAGAATAAAGCGACCGGGAGTCATAAGTACCCCCCGCTCCCTCAGAAAAGCGCGATAGTCATCATTTTCTATGAAACAGATTTCCTGAGACTCTTTTGTATGGGCCACGGGTAGATTACGCTCCAGAGCAATTTTGCGTACATCTTCTTTCCGCATTTCTCCCAGAGGAAAGAGGGTATGTTGCAATTGCTCCTGGTCTAATTCTGAGAGATAGTAAGCCTGGTTCTTGTAAGCGTCCAACGCTGTTTGAATTGCGTAACGTCCATTGGCAAGGTGAACTACTCTGGCATAGTGACCTGTGGCCAGCAATGTGCAGCCGGAATGCCTGGCCTCTTTCATAAGTAAATTAAATTTAATTTCTCTGTTACAGGTGATACAGGGGTTGGGAGTAATTCCCGAAGCATAGTCGTTGAGGAATGGTTCAACGACTCGGCGATAGAACTCTTCGGAAAGCTGAACGGTATGGAGCGGAATGGACAGAGATCGGGCAAAAGCCTCCATGTTCTCAATGGATTCGCGTTTCATTTCACGAGCGCGAGGGCTGAGTGACCGGAAAGGAGGCCAGAGCTCCATATGAAAACCCAGCACATGATATCCCATATTGTGCAGCAGAAGGGCTGTGACCGTGCTATCCACTCCACCGGACATAGCTACGGCCACTCTTATGTTTCTATTTTCCGATTGCATATTCCAGAATTCAGCCCGTTGCAGACTCATTGCGAAACCATCGACAGTTGCCAGATGAGTTCTCAAAGGGCTGCTAAAGACCACAAAAGTGCAAAAACCAGGAAATGGCAATTCGGAACTTTTTTACCATGGACAAAAGATAACGATACAAGGCCTCTGGTAAGAGCGAAAGGGGTTCTTCGGGATGACCGGATATTTTAAGAATTTAAATAATAATTCTATGGCTATTGTATTGGTGGGGCTGGGAGTGTTTGCCATTTCCTTCGTAGCTTCAAACGGCGCAGAGATCCCATCACCCGTGTTGATGGCGGATCAGAGATTCATTTCTCCGGATTCTGATGGAATTCAGGATCAGGTGACTTTTAGAGTAGATGACCTGCAATTCATGGATGGCGATTTGACCGATTGGCAACTCGTTGTGGAGCGTACAACCAATCCCCCACAACAGGTCAGAGTAATCAGAGCTGATCATCGCTGGATTCGACCGGCCAGATCCATCTTTAATCTATTCTTGCCAGCGGAGAACTCAATCGCTCCTGTTCATCTGCCGGAAAAAATAGTCTGGGATGGCAGGGATGAGAGGGGTTTGCCTGTAAGCGATGGAGAATACCGTATAACATTAAAAATTGCAACCGGCAAAAACGGGGATAAAGTTCTTCCTGCTACGATAGTCCAGGTAAACCGGGAAAAGACCCGTCTGGAGTTGACACCGCTTCATACAGTGGTTGTGAGAAAGACAGGCAATCGGGAGATTGAACATGGACGAGAAATTGCTATTGTCCGTCGTTCCAGCCGTGATGAGGGATTTCTATTTGAAAATGAGATTTACGATCAGCCAGGCAAACAAGTCTACCTATCCCGGGAGAAGGGCAAGCTGAACGAACCATTTACCTGGCAGGGCGTGGACAACATGGGAAATCCCGTACTGCCGGGTCAGTATCGCTACAGGTTGATCGCGCGAAGCCCATCGGGAGAAGTCTCAATTGTTGAGAATAATCATCTATCCGTTCTGACTGAAGAGAATCATCTTGCACTGATCAGTGATCATCTCTTTTTTTCTCCTGACGGCAACGGAATCAATGACTCAGTTCATTTTCGAATAGCTCCGGTTCCGGAGCAGGCTAGATATTATCAGAACTGGAATGATAGATTGAACGTAACGAGATGGCAGTTCACAATTAGAAACAGCGCCGGTGCAACTGTTTATGAACAGAAAGGAATTGAGCGTTTCCCTGAAACTGTTGAGTGGGATGGGCGAAATCAGGAGGGAATTGCTTCGCCGGAAGGTGATTATCTGGTATCCGTAGAGCTGGAAAGTTCCCATGGAAAACTGAAGCCACCTCCCATTCATGTAGGATTGGATCATACTGTGCCGGAAGTGGAGCTGGAATTATCCAGAGTAAAGTTCACTCCGGACGGTGATGGAGAAAACGACTGCGTATCCATAAAGCCATATGCGGATGACGTATCGGGAATCACCCACTGGAGTATAGAGATTCTTCTCAATCCACGTCCCGAATTTTTTCAACCTCCCGTGTTTCGCAAATACGAAGGAGATTGGCAACCCGACGGCGTGCTTGTCTGGTGCGGTGAGGGCGAACAAGGGGAGCGAGCTGAATCTCTGGAGCACTTTCAAATTTTACTGAAAGCCGAAGATGGTGCTGGAAATTCCGTAAAAAAACCAATAGGAGAACTTCAAACCGGCATGGTATTTCGCCCTGTAACTTCGGGAGGAAAGCAGTTGATTGTGCAGATTCCCGATCAAGGTTACTTTATCAAGGACAGCCAGTTGACATCGCAAGGCAAAAATGCACTGGAAGAACTTACTGGCGGACTTGCACGATACGGGCGTTATCACATGATACTGGAATATCATCTACCCGATCTGGGGAAAGATCGGGACTCCCTGAAAAAAAGCGAAAATCGGGCGCGATCTGCCATGGATTACCTCAGAGAAAAAGGCGTTGATCCGTTGCGCTGGACAGCGCGAGGCATGGGGGAGAGTGAATCTCTCATCAAAGGGACAAGCGATCTTGCTAACTATCGCAACAGAAGATTTCAAGTTAGAATGATGCCGCAAGAGGGAATGGATTCAAATCGATAAGATCGAGACCAGCCCGGAGTTAGATTGATTGAAGTGTCGTTGGGCGGCCAGCATGTACCAGGCCCGATTGTGAGGATTCATAAACAAATTGCTCCAGTATTTTGAAGTTTTCGGGAGCCGCGGAAGTGAAATGCACTCCCATGTTGAATCCTTTTTCCGTAGGAAAATAGCGCGTTATTTCTCCCATAATTTCCATTTGAGTATGCTTAATGTTTAAGAGCATTTTGATTCTATCGTTAAATAGAAGGTGATCAAAAAGTTGTTCATCCTCCAGGTGGAACAGAAGTCCGCTTATGCTGATGTTTACAATGGGAACCAGAGGATGTGAGAGGTAAGTTCGCGCAATTACGACTTTGCTCATAGCGTAGCTGAGAATGCGTGCAATGATGTCAATGGTATGAGCCTGGTCTACTGATATATATCTGGTCTCCAGTAAGGATGTGTAAACAAAAATATGCCCTACCACCTGTTCAAAAATTCGAATGGGTGCGCACACAATTTTATGATAAAATCCGGTCAAATACTGACGGCTCAACTTCTGGAAAAAAGTCATGGCCTCTTCTTCGGAATGAATTTTTTTCATTTCTAAATATCTACCAAAGAAATTAGTCATGAGGTAATTGCGTCTGTTGGCGATCATTCCATCCACGTCACCTACATCTTCAATAAAAATGGTCTTTTTTTCGCTCATTACAGTTTCTTCGAGAAAGGTGGGAGTCTCATCCTCTCTGTAAATTTTAACCTCATACTCGGAAGAGATTTTGAGTATCTCTTCCACAAGCACTCTGTATACAAGATGGATGTCAGGAACATCCTTTTTAACCTCATCAATGACGTGGTAGAATCGGCTCTCTGCAACCTGGTTGTCAGTTGCCGAATCGAAGATTGGCAAAAACGAGGTAATGAATTGCATGTAAAGATCGGCTACTCCGATGCGTTTATACTGCCGGTGTTGAGCCGATTGGATGAAATAAGGTATCCTGATTACCATTCCCTTGCGGGTAATCTGCAGAATCAGGACTTCGAATTGATAGAGAATGCTGAAAGCCTCAAATCGTATGGTGCACCGGCGCAGAGGCCCTTCTTCCAGATTCTTTATGTTTAGAGTAATTGCGCTATTTCCGACCTCTTCCACAAGGCCGCGATAGTTTTCTGAATTATAAGAAACGAAAACTGGAATTCGATCTTTTTTTAAAAAGAAAAAGACATGCCGGATCTCGTTCACATCGGAGCCGACAATGGTATCATCGACATATTCATCTTTTCTGGAATTGAGCAGCTTTTGTATGGCATGAGCCAGTGATTCTTCCAGCGCTTCGGTTTGAAAAGATAGCATGGCAGTGAGTGTTTCCTGTAGAGTTCGGAAAAACGAGAATCCCTGATCTTACATTCGACCTGGGAGGGGGTTAAAATGAGGGGCGGCCGACGCTAAACCACAGCATCGTCAATATTATCAGCAATATCGAATAGAAGGTCCAGTTTGGACAATTTCATAAGGGCCATCATTGAGCGGGACAGATTACACAGAATCAGTTCCCCACCATAGCCTTTTACATCTTTCATGAAGGCTACCAGAGCCCCCAATGCGGAACTATCAAAATACTCCGTTTCTTTGAGGTCCAGAAGAATGCGGCGGGGTTTGCTCTGGAGGTGTTCGGACAGTGTTTCCCGAAAACGTCTGGCAATCACCATATCGACCCTGGATTCTTCCACATGCAGGATCATTGTCTGACTCTTTTGTTCTGCCCTGATCATGGTGCCTGAGGGGATTATTTCGGCAGTAGCATCGGGGTCAATTAAAAATCTTTACCTGGATTGGATCAGATTTGGATCTGAAGTCCTTCATTTTATGTTGATCCTCCATTCCACACCGTCACACTTGCCTTGCACAGGCTGTGAGCTTCCCTTTGCATAGATTGCTTTTTTCAAGAAAGAACGGCGAGCAGGGAAACGTGGATGGGAGGGCATTC
Source organism: Leptospirales bacterium (assembly GCA_050305335.1). GTDB lineage: Bacteria > Spirochaetota > Leptospiria > Leptospirales > Leptonemataceae > JBNLFC01. The sequence continues at coordinate 1,713 of JBNLFC010000047.1, read as the reverse complement.
AGTCTGAACGAAGTAAAAATCCGATTTCAATCGAGACTACTTTTTATACTGGCATGTAACATATGAATATCGATTTTCAGCAGGATATCTCTCTTCTCAATCAAGAGCAAAAAACAATTCGACAACGCATTCTGGATTGGGCCGGTCCCTCTTTTCCCCTGGAAATTCGGGATGAAGCTGCCCGTGTATATGCGGATCTTATCAAAAACAGGATTTCCGAAGAGGTCGATTTCTATTCATCTGAACTTACATTCGGAACCGGTGGACTTCGGGGCGTTATAGGAAATGGATCGGGCCGTATGAACCGCTGGACCGTCGGCAAAGCCACCCTGGGATTCTGCCATTATCTTTTGTTAATAGAACAGAAACCCTCTATCGTGATTGCTTTCGATTCCAGGCGTATGAGCCGTGAGTTTGCCCGCACTTCTGCCGGAATCGCCGCTTCTCTTGGAATCAAAGTGTTTCTGTTTTCCGATGTGACACCCACTCCCATTCTTTCTTATGCAATCCGCCATTTGAATGCGTCCGGCGGGGTGGTGATCACAGCAAGCCACAACCCGCCTGAATACAATGGATACAAAGTTTATATGAATGATGGTTCCCAGTTGGTGGGAGAGGGGCAGAAGCTCGTGGAGCAGGCCATTGCTGAAATTCAGGATTGGGCATCCATTCCTTTTCTGCCCGAGAATGCACCCGCATATTCCGAGCATGTGAAGATGATCGGGCCTGCCATTCGTGATGCCTACTATGATGAGTTTAAGAGCGTGCTCTTTGTGCCTAGAAAGCCCCATGAGCGCACTTCCAGTTTAAAAATCGTCTACTCTCCCTTGCACGGAACCGGTGGTGGCTGGCTTCCCGGGCTGTTGCAACGATACGGGTTTTCCGTTCACCTGGTGGAATCCCAGGCACTGCCTGACGGGGAGTTTCCAACCGTAAAATATCCCAATCCCGAAGAACCTGAAGCGCTCCATAAAGCGGAAGAGACAGCGCGCGATGTGGGTGCACCACTCTTTCTTGCCACAGATCCAGATGCTGATCGTCTGGGAGCTGGCGTTCTGGATGGAGGCGGGAACTATGTGCTATTGAACGGCAATCAAATCGGTTCTATCATGTGCGCCTATATGGCGGAAAAAGCCAGGTCCACAGATCCATCGATTCGGTGGAATCTGGTGAAGACCATTGTGACAACCGATCTTCAAAAAGAAATTGCCGAAAAAAATGGGATTCGGATCCACGATGTGCTTACAGGTTTTAAATACATCGCCGAACAGATGAAAGAGATGGAAGAGGGTGCAGGCCACTATGAAGCTTCGAAAGATCAATTCCTCTTCGGTGGCGAAGAATCCTTCGGATATCTCCCTGTTGAGTTTGTAAGAGATAAAGATTCGCTCTCCTCAGCACTTCTACTTTGCATTATCCTTGCCGAAAAAGGCGATCTTCTACGCTATCTAGATGAGATCTATCTGCACTACGGGCTCTATCTGGAGCTTTTGAAGTCAGTCACACTCAAGGGCTCATCCGGTCAGTCACGAATTGCGGAAACCATGGAACGACTGCGTTCTGAATCCCTGATGGACTGGTCACTGGGCGATCGACGTGTTCTGGCTGTACTGGACTACAAAAATCAGACTCGCAATGGCAAAGCATCCCCCGCTGATTTTAGTGGCCTTCCATCCGCTGATGTGGTCCAATTGTTTCTGGAAGGTGAGGGAA
>JBNLFC010000046.1:0-13002 GCA_050305335.1 Leptospirales bacterium | reverse complement strand
TCAATTCCGTTCAATAACCAGCGGAGCTGCTCTTGCGTAATTTCAGTTGCCTCTTCTTCCGTGTCCGGCCAGTAAAATCGGTCTTTCTCCAGCCGTTTCATCCAGATGCAGAATCCATTACGATCCCAGTATAAGATCTTTGCCATCTTCTTCTGGCCGTTACAGAAGGCAAAAAGACTTCCGCTGAATGGATCCTCACGGATCACTTCCTGAGCAATGGCTGAAAGGCCATTGATGGACTTTCTCATGTCTGTTTTACCCGTCTTTAAAAAGATCCGGATATTTTCAAAGGGGCCGGTGAACATTGCTCTTCGTCTGTATTATGCCAGTGTGATCTGTAGTTGCAGATGACCTGCTTCATCTACTTTGATCTGGAGTGTGACGCCATTACTTTTACGATTTCCTGGAAGCGAAAGTGGCAGCTCCACAAAGCCCCCATTCCTGTGGCCGACTTCTTTTTCCTTGCTTCGCCTGACCCACGTAGAGAGGAATCCGGGACTGATTCCGTTCTGCCTTGAGTATTCAGCCATGCTCAGGCCACTGGCTTTCCAGTTCGAGATGTGTTGTTGTCTATGTTCTTTTGATGTCGGTTCTGTCATGCCGACAAGCATAACAGATTTTTCGATTTTGAGAAGGTGGGGTTTGCCGGACGCTTACGTAGAAAAAATTTCCCATCTGCAATCCAGAGCCATTTCTGTGGAACTACTCTCCAATCTTCCATAATTCATTGCACTGGAATGGTTTAAAAAAACATGGCTTACTGCACCCTGCAAATACTGAGTCGGCTTTTCATGAAAATTCATTGATGCAACCCTGAATCTGATTGACTTTTTCCATAGAAAAGACGAGAATCCCATCATGCATTGGAGTGCTTTCTTTCGTCCAAAGGAACAATCAGGCAACAGGGTCATGCGTTAAGCTGCCTAAACTCATTATCAAATTGATAATGAGACATCATTTCAAGGATTCAATATGCTCACCCGAAGACAATTCCTGAAGATCGGTGCGGCCACGACTGTCGCTGCCGCATCCGGCTCCACACTTTTTTCAAAACTTTTCACAAACGAGATTCATGCATCGGAAATCGATCGTTCTGTGGATCGTATTGTGCCGACTTTCTGCGAGATCTGTTTCTGGAAGTGCGGTATGCTGGCATATGTCAAGAATGGTCGCGTGGTTCAGATGACAGGCAATCCGGCCCACCCCCTCTCCAACGGAAAGCTCTGCCCCAGAGGTACAAGCGCTCCTGGCATCATCCACGACCCGGATCGACTGAAAAAACCCCTCATTCGCGTTAGCAAGAAGGATGGAGAGCAGGAGTTTCGAGAGGCTACCTGGGAAGAGGCGCTGGACTTGATTGCTGAAAAGCTGCAACCCATAATGGATCAACATGGTCCGGATAAAATTGCACTTTTCTCCCACGGCCATGGGGGAGGACTCTTTGAACAGTTATTGCATGCAATGGGCAGCCACACAGCCACCCATCCCAGTAGTGCCCAGTGCCGGGCACCCCGTGATACGGGATTTGTTCTCACTTTCGGTGACGGTGTTGGGAATCCGGAAGTAGTGGACGTCCCCAACTCCAGGGCCATTGCTTTGATCGGATCCCACCTTGGCGAAAATATGCATAACAGTGCGGTCCAGGACATCAGCGATGCCATTGGGAAAGGTGCCACAATCATTACGGTGGATCCTCGCTACTCCACCATGGCAGGCAAATCTGACTACTGGCTGCCCATTAAGCCTGGAACCGACATCGCTCTGGTCCTTGCCTGGATTCATGTACTTCTGAATGAAGATATATATCAGCAGAAGTTTATTGCCAGAAATGCCATGGGACTGGATCAGCTACGTGCCCATGTAAAAGAGAAGACTCCGGAGTGGGCGTACATCATCACAGGCATTGAGCCAGATGTAATTCGTAGAACCGCACGAATACTGGCAGGAAATGCACCACACTCTCTGGTCCACCCTGGCCGCCACGTGGTCTGGTACGGAGACGATACCCAGCGAAGCAGAGCCATTGCCATTCTCAATGCACTTCTCGGCAACTGGGGCGTCCCCGGTGGCTTCTATTTTGCCTCGTCCTTTCCCCTGTCCCACCCCCCCGCACCCAAACCCGAGGGGGCAAAAGCATATGCCATGCCGGCCAACCTCACTTATCCTCTGGGTCATGGACTTCCTTCGCAAGATGTGGTCAAAGCCTCCATTCCAGGAACAGAAGGCATTGCTGACGGTCAACAGATTCGTGCCTGGATTGTTTACGGATGCAACGTTCCCTTAACGCTTCCCGATCCTGCAAAAACTCACGAAGCTTTGCAGAAGCTGGACTTCGTGGTGGCCATTGATATTCTGCCGGCCGAGATCACAGGATATGCAGATGTGGTATTGCCGGAATGCACATTTCTGGAGCGATACGGCACACTGGATGCCCGCCCCTATCGCAAACCATTTGTAGCTCTGCGTCAACCTGCGGTGGATCCTATGTACGACTCCAGGCCCGGCTGGTGGATGGTGCAGCAACTGGCACGGCGTCTGAAACGAAACGGCGCAACACTGGAGCGATACTTTCCATGGAAAGATATGGAAGACCATCTCAAAAGCATTGCTGCTGCGTCCCACATCTCCTTCGATGAGCTGAAGAAGAAGGGAGTTGTTACCATGGAACCGCCTTCCATTTATGCAACATCCGATACCCAGCGTTTTTCAACGCCTTCGGGGAAAATCGAACTCTACTCTGCGACTCTCGCTTCCATAGGCCAACCTCCCATACCCGAGTACACGCCTCATGAAGAACCGCCACCCGGCTACTTTCGCTTACTCTTCGGGCGAAGTCCGGTTCACTCCTTTTCGCGGACCACTAACAATGCCATGAGTCTTGAAATCTTTCCCGAAAATGAAGTCTGGATCAATACCGAGATGGCGAGGGTCCTGGACCTGAAAAACGGAGTCTATGTTACTCTGAAAAATCAAGATGGAGTGGTTTCCGATCGAGTAAAGGTTCGGGTAACAGAGCGGATTCGACAGGATTGTGTTTACATGGTCCATGGATTCGGACGCACCGATCCACGACTCACGAAAGGCTACCGCCGGGGTGCTTCGGATACTCAGATGATCACCCGATACAAGACTGACCCCCTCATGGGGGGAACCGGAATGAATGTCAATTTTGTAACACTGGAGAGGTCCCTCTGATGGCACGATATGCAATGACAGTGGATATGGAACGATGCGTTGCATGTAACGCATGTGTCCTGGCCTGCAAAGAGGAGAATCAAGTTCCCGATGGCCATGCCCGTGAGTGGACTGTCCAGGTGGTTCGGGGGAAATTTCCGGATCTCTCCATGGAGACCTATTCGGAAAGGTGCCATCACTGCGACAATCCCCCCTGTGTCTACACCTGTCCCACGGGTGCTTCACACGTAGAACCGGGCGGCATTGTAAAAGTAACAGCTGAAAAATGCATTGGTTGCAAGGCCTGCATCATCGCATGTCCGTATGGAGCACGTTATGTGCATCCCGATGGATACATAGACAAATGCACCTTTTGTGACCATAGAGTAAAAGAGGGACGAAACCCGGCCTGTGTGGAGATATGCCCCACATCCACACTCACCTTTGGCGATCTGCAAGATCGCTCAAGCCCGGTCTCCATTCAGTTGAGGAAACGCAATTATAAAAAGCTCAGGGAGGGAGCTGGAACCAATCCTCAGCTCTATTTTCTCTACGGGAAAACGGGACGCAAAAGATGATCAGGATATAAATAGCAATAAGCAGAGGCTCTCACACCACTTACAGAGAATTATGAGAGTCCGGACGGTTGCCCGGGGCAACCACCTTGCGAGGATGGGAAATGAACGAAACTTACGAATTAACTATTACAAGAAATAATCCGGAGGTAGATCCCTATCTTCATGTGTGGGGATGGCCGATTCCCGGGTATCTCTTTCTGGGCGGACTGACAGCGGGAATCCTGATCCTCTCTGCGGTCTATTATCTCATGGGCAAAGAGAAGGAGATGCGCTTTACCGTAAGAATTGCGCCACTCTTTGCCCCGGCCATTCTGGGCATCGGACTTTTTTTACTCTGGCTGGATCTCGCCCACAAACTCTATTTCTGGCGACTCTATCTGAGCTTTCAGTGGACCTCTCCTATGTCCTGGGGCTCCTGGATTTTGATTCTGGTTTTTCCTACAACCATCATCTTCGCTCTTCTGCAACTCGATGATGATTTAAAAAATTCAATTGTAAATTTTCTGAACAGTCGCACTATCATGAGCGGTCTTTTTCGACAGAAAGCACGTTTCCTGGAGTGGCTCATTGCAAAGGCTCAGTTCTTCAGACCCTATCTCAGGACCATCGCCATAATCAACATTGGCATGGGAATCTTTGTGGGCATTTATACAGGAATTCTGCTCAGCTCCTTCATCGCAAGACCCTTCTGGAATACACCTATACTCGGCTTTCTCTTTCTTGCATCCGGGCTTTCGGCTGCCAGCGCCTTCAATATTCTGGGGAGCAAAGAACATCATGAAGAAAAGAGTATGGTTCGGCTGGATATGGTCTTTTTGATCATTGAGATTGCTCTATTGATTCAGATTTTCATCGGGTATATGACCCAGAGCAGATTTCACAATTCCGCAGGTCAGATGATCTTCGGAGGCGACTTCACCGGTGTATTCTGGATGCTCGTAATCCTTCAGGGAATTCTTTTTCCCCTTTTCATGGAGACCATGGAGCTATTCGAGCAGTTTCGCTTCAAGCGACTCACGGCCCTCTCGGTTCTTCTTGGTGGATTGCTCCTCCGAATCCTTTTCGTAGTCATAGGACAATACTCCAGTGCAGGATTAACGTTATGAAGACATTAAGAGACACAAGAGACTGGGACTTCGACAACGATTTTGAAGAAAAGGCCTATGGTCGCAAAACAAGGCCCTACTGGTCCCCCTATCTGGCAGGAGCAGGACTTGGCATGGTTCTTTTCTTGAGTTATGTGATTATGGGCCAGGGTTTAGGTGGATCAGCCGCTCTCACACGAATCACCGGCTATGCAATGGCGGCACTCTTCCCCGAGCATACTTCTCACCTTGAATACATGAAAGGCTATTTAAACGAAGAGAATCACATCCTCAACACCTACCTGGTCTTTGTAATTGCAGGGGTCTTCGTAGGCGGATTTGTAAGCGGTGCACTGGGGGGCCGTATTCGGTTAATGGTGGTAAAGGGCCCCACCTTCCCCAGATGGGCCAGATTGTCCCTTGCTTTTTCTGGCGGAATGCTTACAGCCTGGGGCGCCAGGCTCGCCAGGGGCTGCACGTCAGGCCAGGCGCTGAGTGGTGGTGCAACTCTTGCTTTCGGTTCCTGGCTCTTTATTGTGGGAGCCTTTGCCGGAGGCTATGCAATCGCATACTTTGTAAGGAGGCAATGGCAATGATCGGACCTGTCTATGTGATCGGACCCATGTATGATCTCGGGTATTTCGGCAGAGAGGCAAGCATAGTCATTGCCATGTTTGTCGGGTTTCTGTTCGGTTTTTTTCTGGAAAGAACTGGATTTGGTTCCGCAAAAATGCTCAGTGCGGTGTGGTACGGACGCAATTTCGCCGTAATTCGCATGATGTTCAGCGCGGTTCTTGTAGGTATGATCGGAGTTTTTGGCTTTCACTATGCAGGATTGCTGGACCTGGATTTAATCTATAGCAACCCTACCTACGTCTGGCCCCAGTTGCTAGGTTCTTTCATCTTCGGGATAGGATTTGCGGTTGGAGGATTCTGTCCTGGAACCTGCGTGGTTTCTTCGGCGATTGGACGGGTCGATGGAATTGTGTTTCTGCTGGGCTTTTTCTTTGGAGTGGGAACTTTCACCGAAGCCTTTCCGCTGCTTGAATCATTCTATAAAAGTGGTGATCTGGGTCGCAAACTGCTTTCCGATGTCACCCCGGTACCAACGGGACTCTGGGTATTGATCATCACTGTCTTTGCCCTGATTTTTTTCTATGTTTTACGTATTATTGAAAATCGCGTAAACCAGGACTTGAAAGAGGATCAGAATTTATGAATTTTTTAAACAATCCCCGAATCCGAAAATGGCTACCCCGGGGGGCAGCTGCTTTTCTTGTGTCACTTGCCGCGGTGATTGCCGTAGCCGCGTTTGCCACCAATGCAGATGCACCGAGGGTCTTTAACGTAAATCTGACCGAAGTAAACCGCACCATTACTCCACAGGAACTGGCAGACTGGTTCGTCCAGGGCAAACGGGATTTTGAAATACTGGATCTGCGCAGCGAAAAAAGCTATGAACGTGGACATATAAAAAACGCGATCAGTTGCCCCACCTGTCATGCTTCCAGAGAAGAGGCCATGTCAGGAAAGCTGCAGATGCCTGACTTCCGTAAAAAGATCGTCGTCTATACCCAGACAGGGAAAGAAGAAATCCGTCTTGCAAGAATTCTTTCGCGCCAGGCCAATCTCTATCACCTGGAAGGTGGCTATGACGGATGGGAGGCCGGTATTCTGAATCCTGGCAACCATCCGGAACAACTTCCTCCCATGTCCGAAGAACAACGCGCCAGGATAATAAGCATTTCAAACTATTTTCTTGGAAAAAGTGGCGTGGCGATTCCTCCTCCTGTGAAAGTGGAGGGCCCCCCACGGAAGGTACACTTGATCAAGTCCGGGGGGAACCGGGGCTGTTGACTATCCCGCCTCCAGGGCAGAAGTATCCCCCGAGTGGGTGGGTGGCACGGTGGTGGGAGTACCTGAGGGTTTCCTGGTTCGGGGGCAATCTGGCCATAGATCTGCCGTTTATCAGACTTTTCTTCAAAGCTCAAGAAAAATGTCACACGCTTGACGTATAATGACAATGGGGAGTCTTCGCCTGCAAAGTAAAACTCTCCTTTTCGCCGGCCTGCTCACCACTCTATTCTTCTTTTTGCTCCTGATCCTCACCTGGAGCCGGCACCAGAGAGATAATCATCGGACTGCTACAGACAAGAATCACACACCGGACGATAATTGCAGTGCATGCCACAATTCATCTTCACACATGAAGTCCCATGGTGAGGCCGGGGCAAAATGCATCCAGTGTCACTTCCCGGCTCAAGACAAAACAAAGATAAGAGCAAGTTCCAGTGTGTCACAAAGCCGCGCACGCGTCAAACTTGAGGGCCTGATTGGTAAACCCGGCCTTCTGAAAAATAGTGAGTTTACCTGCGGTCATTGCCATAAAAGCGAAACATCTGGTGTAAAGCACTCTTTGATGAGCAGTGCTGCAGGATTGATCCTGACAACCCGTATGGCCTTTGGTGATAAGGATCGACAGTTCAGCCGCTTCAATACCCCGGAGATCACTCCCTCTTCGCTCAATCCGGATGTTGCTCCGGATCATTATATGCAGGACCTCTGTATGGAGTGTCATCTGGGCAATGCAACTGTCCCTGTTTCACCATCCCTTGCAGGCATCTATCATGAGAATGCTGCCGTTTTCAAAATTAAAAGTATTCTACAAAAAAAAGCGAAGCCTTTTCCAGGGGGGTGCCTGGCCTGCCACCTTACCGGGGAGAGAGGGGCACACTCCGATCTTACAACAGAGATTGGCGATCAACGTTGCGCAGGCTGCCACTCTGGATCTGGAAGAATTTCCCTCAGTTACGCTGGATATATGGAAAAGTTTACAGATATCAGCAGTTCTGATGAAGGTAAAAATCTTCTTTCTTATCTCAGAAAGTTTAGTTCTGTAGAACATTCCAATGAAAAATATTTGAGAGTGGAAGAAGATGTCCATCATAAGGCTGGCATGCAATGTGTGGATTGTCATGATGGAAACGAAGTCATGGGAATGTCAACCTCTCACGCTCACAAAGGTGACGGAACGGGTGTACAATGCGTAAGCTGTCATAGCTCCAGTTTGAGAAGAGAATCAGTCAGCAAAAATGGTGAGCGAGCCTTTATTGCGGGATTTCAGGAGACACGATATGAACATCAAATAGAGGGGGATCATAAACACCTTGCTTGCATTACCTGCCACTCGCAGGACGTACCTCAATGCACGGGCTGCCATCTTCAATACGAAACGGGCGCCGAGAAATCTCAGAACAGATGGTATGAATACAGAGGAAGCTCTTCCATGGGTGTCGCCGCACTGGGATGGCACAAAGAAGAGATTCGTCCTTTTCTGCCGGCCATGGTCTTGAGTATTGATCGAGACTCGTTCAACAAAAAAAGGCACTCTGCCGAAGGTCCGAAGACAGGCACCCTTACCCGGCATATTTTTGCTCCCATTGCTCCACACCGAACAACTTCTCATACTCTGCGTTGCACAGAATGCCATAGCAATCCTGGTGCGATGGGATGGGGATCAGGGAAATTGAAATGGGACAGGAACGGGAAGACATCTTTCACTCCCTCACTTGCATCACTTTCCGATGAAGATCCTGCACACCTGCCTGCCGATGCATGGATGTCTCCGGATGGGAAGGCAGGGGGAGAAACTCTTCGGAGCAATAGCCATCCCCTTTCGCAATCAGAGCTGAAGAAAGTCCTTCGCGTCGGCTACTGTCTACAGTGCCATCAGGGGGAGTCCGAAATCTTCCATCACTTTTCCAGTAGCTTGCAATTTAAGCATTCCGCTTCTGAGACCTTTTATTGACTGGCAAGCATGCTGTTTATAGAGAACAATGCTGATACAACGGACTGCATCCACAAAGAGTGTCTTCATGCCCGGTTTAAAGCCAGTATCTAAAAAGATAGGCAATACGCTCGACAATCCTCCACCAGTAGGGACGTTTTCTCCATTGATGCGCATAGATCTCTCTGGTTTGCAATAACTCATCCAAAAATCGTCGTTGCAATTCTTCGCACACGTCAATTCTTCTGGTTATGACGTCAACTTCCAGATTGTGCATGAAGCTACGATAATCCAGATTGGTGCTGCCTACTATCGCCAGACGGTTATCAAATACTGCCACTTTCGCATGGGAAAATCTATCATCTCTTTCATAAATACGAACACCTTTTTTGAGTAGCAACGCATATATGGCTCTGCCAGCCCACTTGGCCAGCCGGACATCACTGCGTGAATTGAGGATAATGCGCACGTCGACACCGCTGGAGGCAAGTCTACGAAGTCCACGAATGAAATAGAGACGTGGAACAAAGTAAGCGGTTTGAATATAAAGCGTATTTCGCGCCATTCGCATGGCAGCCAGAAAAAGCATTCGATATCGAATCCTTCTTACAATGGGGATATTTTCAACTATCAAAAAATCTCTACGATACACGACCCTTTTGTGAAAGGATCTGGCAAGCTGAAGCGGCCCTTTTTCCATGGAATCCCACATCAGTAGAAAATTGGCCCGGGCATCCTGTGCAACGGCACCTTCCAGGCGGATCATGGAATCCTGCCAGGCCTCCACCCCGCTCCATGTTTTACTATGGGCTTCCTTGATATTCATGCCTCCCAGGTAGCAAATTTCACCATCTATCGCGATTAACTTCCTGTGATTTCGTCTATGGGAACGCAATAGATGATACATCGTTTTGGCTTTGACGGGTCGATATACTCGAAACGAAAACGCCATGGAGCGGACCCGGCTTTCATTCTCCTGGAGTAGTCGAAAGGAACCCACACCGTCCACCAGCAGGCGGACATCCAGTCCCTCTGTTGCCCGGCGGTGCAGCAACTCCAGGAGCGGTTCTCCAATCCTATCCATTTCAAGAATATATACTTCGATATAGATTGTACTGGACGCACGCATTATATCCTTTTTCAAGGCCTGGTAGTATTCGTCCCCCTCGGAGAAAAGGGTGTAAAGCGTGCCCGCGGACCTTCTGGGCAGTGCGGCATCCAGCACACGGTTGCGGGTCCTCCAGAGCCCCTGCAGCTCTACCAGAGGTGTATAGACACTATGTTTTTTTTTCTCCTGCTGTTTTTTCATTGTTTTGGAATTCAGCTCTGGTTAATATAAACTGTCCCGTTTCATTTTCATATTCTGGTTGGCACCTGAGGTAAATTGCAGCCTTTTTTGTGTCGTAATTACTGGTATCCCGGCATGAAACCTATCCTCAAGGACATACAATTCCCCGGAAGAAATTTCTATGGCATAGCAGTGATGCTGTCAACGATCCTCCCTTTTTTTTCCGCCAGTGCGGACAATATATTTTTCAAATCGGGTGATATTGTGACAGGTACCGTTCAGTTTCAGTCGGTCGACGCTATCAAGGTATACACCGTGAAAGGAACCCTTGAGACCTACTCAAAAAAGGAGCTCAGACGAATTGAATTCCGTCCACTCCCCACCCTCTCATCTGTCACTCCAGAACCCGAAGAGGATAGGCAATCCACCCCATCGGGGGAAAGTAAATCCCGGGATCAGGGCAATTCCCGTAGCGAACCGGAAGCGATAAAGATCCAGGAGGAGAGCAAGCATGAAGAGTCGCAACGAATAGAGAAAACAAAATTCGCATCCATCCGACACAAGGAAGAGGAGGAGAGGCGACAGAGTCGGGAAAGAATTGAACAACAAAAACGGGAATGGGAAAAACGACGAAACATCATTTCCGCAAGACAACACCAGCAGGTATTGCGAGCCGAAAGAATTCGCCTTCAAATGGCCAGAGGATTGATACGTCTCAATAGCGGAGAGCAACTCCAGGGTGTAATCATGATCCGAAAGGGCTCTCATCTGGAGGTTCAAACCAAATATGGATTCTTGAAACTGAATCTGGATGAGATCGAATATTTAAAGGCTGAAACCGATGATGGCACGGCCAAACTGGCGGGAAACGAACTTCGTGCGGTGAGAGAACTCCCATTCGAAATGGATGAAGTTTATCTTGCCGGTATGGGCTCAGTGAAAGTGAAGTCTGTGGGTGCCATTGGAGAGTCGGTTCTGCTTACTACATTGCTGGGAAAAATTAAGGTCCCCAGAAACAATGTGGAAGCCAATGCCAGCCTGCTGCCTCCTATGGAAAAAAACGCAATTTCACTTCGTGTTGGAGAGGAAGGTCGCTTCATACTCAAAGGAGATGAAATGGTGATGGGTCGCTTGTTGGACCGAAATAGCTTCGGGTTTCTGATTAAAACTCGATACGGACTTCTCCATATAGCAGAAAAGCAACTTCTGGATGCTCGAAAACTCCAGTGATTCTCCTCCGGAATAAAAAGCCATTCACAGGAATTTATCTGATATGAAAAGAGAGCCAGTTGCCGGCAAAGTAATCCTGATCCTCGGTGTAACTCTGTTTCTTTTTCAAGCTACAGGTGCCCTTTATGCTCGCCCGGAATCAAATGAAAAAAAAGATCGGGAAGATCAAATTTATCTAAGGACGACATCTCTCAATCTTTCGGGCAAAAGAGCCACACCGGAGGCTCTATCCACCCTTTACCGATATGAAAACCTTCGTTCTCTGTTTCTCCAGAATACAATGCTGTCTTCCGGCGCTCTCTACGGTCTCTCCAGCTTAAAACATTTGATTTATTTAAATCTTTCAGGCACACCCCTCAGCCAGGAAAAAATTGATGCTATTTCAGCTATCCATTCACTGAGATCCCTCTATATCAGAAACACAAGAGTCAACGATGGAGCAGCGTCACTGCTGTCAAAAATCCCCGGACTGACTCGATTGGATATTAGCGGGAATGTCATTACGGATAGAGGCCTTCTTGCCATATCCAGATATTCATCTCTCTATGCTCTGGATCTCTCATACACAAGAGTCACAGATGCGGGAATGGATTCCATCGCCTCAATCAAGTCACTGCGGGAACTGGAGCTCTGGGGTGATCAAATTTCAGACAGGGGTTTGAAATCCTTGAGCCAGAACAGCGCATTGACCTCCCTTTCCCTCGGTGGCAGCCAGATAACAGACCAGGGTTGTAGTTCTTTCACCTCGTTTAAAGATTTGAAAATACTCAACCTCTCCTACACTTCCATTTCCGATCAATGCATGGCACATATTTTAAAACTTCGATCTCTGGAAGTACTCTCCCTGGATGGGACTTCGGTTTCGGACAGAGGTGTGGAGTCGCTCAACAAGCTACCCGCTTTACATATTTTGAGCATTCAGAACACTCACATTACCCCGGCACTTGTGGACTCCCTGGATCAATTTCGTTCTGCGAATTTGATCTATCTCTCGGTAGAAGGAATCGATACGGAGAAATTGGAACGATTGAGAAAACGAATGCGCTGGACGGATATTCGCTATCAAACATCCGTCACTAAAAACTGACAACCATTCCCGCTCTCCAGCCATATGCTGAAACACTTTCTGCTTCAGGCAGGATATAAAATGAGTAGCGACCGGAATCTCTCCATGCCGCCTTCTTTGATTTGCTGAAGAAAGGAAATGAGAAACCATACTTGTAGAGCCAGAGGGAAAGGACCTCATTGACTCCGGTAAAAAGAAGAAAATAGCCAGCCATACGCTTTTTTTCGTCTATAAGAGCCGCATGGGTATAGTGGTTACTACCCACAACGTATTCTTGCTGACCCCTTTTATAGAGATATGCATGTATTCCTGTCATAGTAAAGCCAGTCCAGAGAGCGGGATCATATCCAGAGCTACCAAGCAGGTTAGCGACCGCAGGTCCCACATAGTTAAAGTTGAACTCAGTAGCCGCGACATTCCCGTACGCATAGTATTCCTTAAAATAGTCAGACTTAAAAAAGGTAACCTCTTTCTCCTGTGAATAGAGCACAAGATTTCTATACCCGAAATAGAGAGTCAAAAATGCGGGAGCAATGCCTGCAGCCTGATAGTCAGTATGGTAGAGGCCTGAATAGCCCGGAATCAGAGAAAGAAACACGAGCTTTGTGGTAGATATGGAGCTACTTCTGGAGGGAAGTTTTGCAATTTTATCCCCCTTGCCATCCCGCTCTATCTCCAGAATCTGCTTTTTGTCGATGGTGATCGGTCCAGTTTTCGTCTCCATGATAATGACTGAATCGGAATCATCAATTACTCTGCCTTCCAGGACCTGGCCGCCGGTTAAACGAATCGCA
>JBNLFC010000045.1:0-13012 GCA_050305335.1 Leptospirales bacterium | reverse complement strand
ACGACAAACGGCCAGGCAAATCTCTTCGAATACCGTTGATTGCAACATGGATTTCTTTTGCCCGGTGCTTCTTTCCTGGATCGGCATTTGATGTTTAAGATCTATCTCCTCACTCTGAAATTCTACTAAAGTGAGGATGCCTTGCGCTCATTTGATACACGTATGTATAAATCGGCAGAATAGTCCCGCTGGATACGGATTTCCCGGAATCGCGGGCACAGTTCCTGTGGAAAACTCATCATAACTATCAAAAATAATGAGTCTAAATCCTGATCAGAGATCCATTGTAATTCGGATTTATGAATATTCCTGCTCCTGTCGTCAGGATAATTGCAGTCGACAGGGTGCTCTTTCATTATTGAGAAACAAAATGGCTACAACCGAGGATTGGCCCTATTAAACCATTCCAGGAGCAATAATGCTTCGAACTAAAATCAATCGCGAGCTACGCGCTATCAGCACATGTCACCAGGCACTATTGCGGGCTGAAGATGAGCAAGAGCTGCTGGATGAAATCTGCCGCATCATTTGCTATGAAGCTGGCTACAAAATGTCGTGGGTGGGTTACGCAGAGCATGACGTCGACTGCCGCGTAACACCCATGGCCTGGGCTGGTGCTGAGGAGGGCTATCTTTCCCAGAGTGGTCTAACATGGGCGGATAGTCCGGAAGGCCATCGACCTCTGGGGATTGCGATCCGCACAGGCGCAACTGCATATGCTCAGAATCTTTCGTTAGAATATGAGTCTGCGCCCTGGGCTGAGCATGCAATATTGCGCGGTTACCGGTCCGCCATTGCCCTCCCCCTCAAGGATGAAAGGGAGAATAACTTCGGTGTACTTTGCATCTATTCCGAGCAAGCCAACGCTTTCAATGCAGATGAGGTAGAACTTCTGGAAAAATTGGCTGCTGATCTGGCTTACGGCATTAACTCTTTGAGGCTCCGCGTGCTGCAAAAAGAAGCGGAGGCGCAGCTTGCAGCCAGCGAAGAGCTTTTCCGAACTCTTGTGGAAAATTCACCCGATTACATTGCGCGATACGATTCCGGGCTCAATCGTTTATATACCAATCCAGCCTTCTCTGCCCTTTTTGAAGGCACTATGGAAGATTCATCGACTGATGTTTCCCCCCCGTTCCCACCGCTGCATAATCTAGAACGATACATGACATGCCTCCGTCAGGTTGTGCAAACGGGCGTTGAGTGCCTTGATGAACAATCTTTTCAGGTCCCTGACGGAGAGGTTCGTTGGGTCAACGTTCGATTTGCACCCGAATTCGATCATGATGGGCAAGTGGCATCCGTATTGGTTATATCTCATGACATTACCAGACGCAAGATGATCGAAGAGGAGTACCGGGAGAATTTACACTTCCTGGGCTGCATGGATCGTATCAATCGCGTTCTTGAGGAAGAAGGTGATATCGAACAGATTATGAACAAGGCCCTTGATGAAGTTATGGAGATCTTCGAGTGCGATCGTGTCTATCTGGAATACCCGTGTGATCCTGATTCCCTCACCTGGTCTGTGCCAATAGAACGGAGCCGACCTGAATATCCCGGTGCCCTTCGACCTGGAGCTCCCCTCCCGATGAACGATCACGTAGCTTCAACCATGCGTATCATTATTGAATCAAGGCATCCTGTGCAGATGGGTCCGGGAACCCCCTTCCCCGTTGCGGATTTTTTTCGTGACCAATTCCAGATCCTGTCCTTCATGGCCATGGCGCTTCACCCCAGAGTAGACAGGCCGTGGCAGTTCGGCATCGAACAATGTTCGACTGAGCGGTACTGGAGCGATCACGAATTGCATCTTTTCGAAGAGATCGGGAACCGCCTTGCCAACGAACTCAACAGTCTTCTGATTACCCGCAACCTGCGTAATAGCGAAGAGAGGTTCCGTCTTGTATTTGAGAATTCGCCAGTACCTATCCGGGAAGAGGACTACTCTGCTGTTAAAACACGAATGAATGAACTGCAAGCTCTTACCAACGATGACATCGAAGGATACCTGAACGAGCATCCAGAAATAGTCCAGGAGTGTGCCAAACTTGTGCGAATCACTGACATAAATCGCACTGCCCTTCATTTCCATGAGGCAGAGAGTAAAGAATCCCTGCTGCAGGGGCTACCACAGATCTTTACTCCGGAAACAATGGAAGCAATGAAGCAGGTCATTGTGAGGCTGATGAAAGGAGATACCAATTTTCTCCTGGAGACAATCATCCAAACTTTACAGGGGCGACGACAGCACGTATCAGTATACTTTGCCGTCAGTCCTGGATACGAACAGAGCCTGGGCCGAGTGCTTGTTTCTATCATTGATATTACCGATCAAAAGTACGCGGAAATGAAGTTGATGGAAAGTGAACAACTCTTCCGGGCCCTGGTTGAGAACACTCCTGACTTTATTGCCCGTTACGATCGAGAGCTCAAACGCGTTTACCTGAATCCCGCTTTGCAAAAACTTTTTGAAATTCCGGTGGATCAGATCCTTGGAAAAACCCCGGAAATTTCAGCGCCCATGGAGAACCCGGAAGAGTATATATCCTATCTACGACAGGTTCTCAATACAGGCCAGGACGTTGCTGCGGAACTATTTTTCGTGGCCCCTGATGGATTGAAATGGGTCAATATGCGTGTGGTTCCTGAATTTGATTCCAGCGGAAACGTTACCTCAGTTCTAGCCATTTCCCGCGATATCACGGATCGAAAGCTGGCTGAAGATAGGTTGCGGCTGGCGGCTAGCGTTTTCGCCAACAGTCAGGAAGGGATCATGATCAATAACGCGCAGAACAGAATCATTGATATCAATCCCTCGTTCACCCGATTGACCGGTTATTCCCGTATGGAGGCAATCGGACAAAATCCACGATTTCTGTCAGGGAAGCGTCAGGATCGAGAATTCTATGCTGAGATGTGGCGTTCCATCAATACAAAGGGCGAATGGCAGGGAGAAATCTGGAACCGAAAAAAGTCGGGCGAAGTGTATGCAGAACTACTCTCTATTGTAGCAGTGAAAGATAAAGAAGGAAAGCTTCAACATTATGTTGGGTCTTTTACCGATATCAGTGTGTTAAAACAACATGAGGCGCACCTGGCTAACATTGCACACTACGATACTTTGACTGGATTGCCCAATCGAAGGTTGCTCACCGACCGTCTGGAGCAGGCCATGGCCCGTTCCCGCAGGCAGGGCAAGAATCTCGCCGTCTGTTATCTGGACCTCGATGGATTCAAGCCCATCAACGATCAGTTCGGACATGATGCCGGCGATCATGTATTGGTGGTGATTGCACATCGCCTGCAAGCTCTTTCCCGTGGGGATGATACGATAGCCAGGCTGGGCGGTGATGAGTTTGTATTATTATGGAATGATTTCGGAACGGCAACCGATTGTATCCAGGCAATGGAGCGTCTTCTTATTACCATATCCTTGCCGATTTTACTCAGAGGAGAAACGGTCACTGTTTCAGCCAGCATTGGTATGACACTCTATCCAGACGACGATGTCGATGCGCAAGGCCTGCTTCACCATGCCGATCACGCAATGTATTCGGCAAAGCAGTCTGGCAAAAATCGCTTCCAGGTATTCAACACGCGGCTGGAAAAACAGATAAGCTCACGCATGGATCTTCTGTCTCGAATCGCTCATGGTCTGGATCATCGAGAATTTGAATTATACTACCAGCCCAGGATTGAGTGTATTTCAGGAGAAGTGTATGGAGTGGAGGCGGTTCTACGCTGGAACGACCCATTTCGAGGTCTCGTCACTCCAGATGAGTTTCTCCCTATCATTGAAAACGATCGATTGGCCCTCAAAGCAGGAAGATGGGTAATGGAAGAAGCTGTACGTCAGGCAAAGGAATGGAACGACATGGAATTGCCCATAAGAATCAGCACCAGTTTATTCCTGGAGCATCTCAAATACCGCAGTTTCGCAGAGGACCTGCAAAACGCCATCTCATCCCAATGGCCCGAAATGCCAGATGAGTTCCTGTTGCTGGAAATAGCATCATCCATTGAACCTGACGAGCTGGACATTGTTGAAACTAAAATCAAAGAATGCGTTTCTTCGGGGATTCGGTTTTCCCTGGAGGACTTTGGAATTGGCTGCTCCTCGCTGGAACAAATCAAGCGGTTGAGCATACAGGAGTTGAAAATTGCTCCACCCTTCATCCACAAGATGCTCGATGATCCCGCTGATCGGGCAACCGTAGATTCTATAATTGGAATCGCCAGGGCATTCGGTTTACGTGTAGTCGCCATGGGTGTAGAATCCAGCCAGCAAGCCAGTTTGCTATTGAACCTCGGGTGCTCAGTTCTCCAGGGCCCTGGATTGGCCTTCCCAATGCCGGCCCACGCCATCGAGGAATGGTATGCCGATTTTCAGGAGAATGGGTTGCACATGCGTGTTTGATTTCCCGGCAGACTCAAACATGCCGGGTTGACTGCATCATCCTGCATTGAGCTTCAACCATTCCACGGCAGACGGAACGCTATCCACTTCCACCAGTTGTATTCCATGGGGACCCAGTTTGGCGGAATAGCTGGAAACTGTAAGCTTTGTAACTGCACTCTTTCCAGTAATGGTGATGAAGTATTTGATCCCACCCTTCGCGTAGGCCGGAAAAATATCAGAATCAATGAAAGCCTGGATTTCCTGCGTAAAGGCCCCCACTGCCTTACTGGAATCGACAATGTAGGCTCGGCCTCCATGGGCCTTCGCATATTCCAGCCCCTTGCCAATGGTTGCCTCTTTGAACTCAGGAAGAGAAATAAAATAGGACGACCAGACATCCACAATGGCTTTTGCCTCATCATTCCAGTATACTTCCAGTTTCCCGGGGACAGAATGTATATGTTCCATTAGCGCCCTCCTTTTGAAGATTTTTGACGAAATTGCTCTTAATTGCAAAGCAAAAAACTATCATCAAATAGGCAGATTGAATAGCGGCTCCATCGCCTGATAATCCAGGCAGATCCGTGAACGGTCCTTCCAGCAGAAAAAGTGGTTGCCTGCATGGTAGATTGGCCCACTCCTTTCCCACCGGCCCGAAACAGGGCCCGGCTGTAATAAAAAGGGCAAAGTGCTGAGCTTCAGCATATGTCTGAACCAAAAAAAAAATTCAGGAAGAGTTATTTCAAGGGAGAGTTCAAGTATGGATTTCATAAAAGAGTACAACGCCCATGTGGAAGAGCGTAAGAAGGAGGGAATCCCGCCCCTGCCTTTGACCGTCGAACAGACACAAGAAGTGATCCGGATGATCCGCGAAAATCATGCTGAAACGGCATTTCTAAAAGATCTTCTTTTTACCCGTGTGAACCCGGGGGTGGATGATTCGGCAAAAATCAAGGCAGAATTTCTCAATGAAGTAGTTCAGGGAAAGGTCAATGTAAGCGCTTTTTCAAAGAACGAAGCAATCGTAGCGCTGGGACAGATGCTGGGAGGTTACAACATCCAACCCCTCATCGATGCAATGAAGATCGAGGATACAGCCGAAGCAGCAGCAAACGCCCTCAAGTCGAGTCTGCTGGTCTATGATGCTTTCAATGATATTCAGGAAATGGCCAGTTCCAATAAACATGCAAAGAGCGTCATTGAGTCCTGGTCCGAAGGTGAGTGGTTCACAAAGAGAGCGGCTCTACCCGAAAAGATGACCATCACCGTATTCAAAGTCCCTGGCGAAACCAATACAGACGACCTTTCCCCTGCCAGTCAGGCCTTTACACGCAGCGACATTCCACTTCATGCAAACTCCATGCTTATGGCCAGAATGCCCGATGGAATCGCAACTATCAAGAAACTGAAAGAAAAGGGCCATCCCATTGCCTATGTAGGTGACGTTGTGGGAACCGGAAGTTCTCGAAAGTCAGGCGTCAATTCCGTTCAGTGGCACATGGGCGAAGATATCCCCGGTGTTCCCAACAAGAGAACCGGCGGTGTGGTGATCGGTGGAGTGATTGCTCCCATCTTTTTTGCCACATGCGAAGATTCGGGCGCCCTTCCCATCCAGTGCGATGTAGCACAGATGGAAACCGGTGATGTAATCGACATCTACCCTGCGAAGGGCGAAGTCCATAAAAATGGATCGACCATCGCTACGTTCAAGCTCACTCCGAATACCATCACTGACGAGGTGCGAGCCGGTGGACGCGTTCCTTTGATCATTGGCCGTGGACTCACCCGTCGTGCCCGGGAAGCCCTGGGCAAAGCTGATGACAATATCTTCGCGCGGCCGGAACAGCCGGCAGACGCAGGTGGTGGTTATACACTGGCCCAGAAAATGGTGGGAAAGGCCTGCGGAATGAAAGGCGTACGTCCTGGAACTTATGTAGAGGTGGAGACCGTATCCGTGGCAAGCCAGGATACAACGGGCGCTATGACTCGCGACGAGATTAAAGAACTGGCGGCTCTGGGTTTTAGCGCCGACCTGGTGATGCAATCTTTTTGCCACACTGCCGCCTATCCTAAGCCCAGCGATATCAAACTGCACCACACCCTGCCGGATTTTATCACATCGCGAGGCGGTATTGCACTGCGACCCGGGGATGGCGTCATCCACTCATGGGTGAACCGCATGGTACTTCCCGACACAGTAGGCACCGGTGGAGACAGCCACACGCGATTTCCCATTGGCGTGAGCTTTCCAGCGGGTTCCGGGCTTGTTGCGTTTGCAGCCGTAACCGGAAGCATGCCCCTTACCATGCCGGAATCGATATTGGTTCGCTTTAAGGGCACCATGCAACCGGGAATCACTCTACGCGATCTAGTGAATGCAATTCCGTATGTGGCCATCAAACAGGGACTTCTGACGGTTCCCAAAAAAGGGAAAAAGAACATTTTCAATGGAAGGATTCTTGAAATTGAAGGTCTGCCGGATCTCAAAGTTGAGCAGGCTTTTGAATTAAGTGATGCATCCGCCGAAAGAAGCGCGGCTGCCTGCACTGTCCGTTTGAACAAAGAGCCGGTGATCGAATACATTCGCTCCAATGTAACACTATTTGAAGCAATGATTCACGACGGTTACCAGAATGCCCGAACCATCCAGCGCCGCATCGATAAGATGAAAGCCTGGCTGGCCAACCCCGTGCTGATGGAGCCCGATGCCGATGCACAATACGCCGCGGTCATTGAGATCGATCTCAACACAATCAAAGAACCCATCCTCGCATGCCCCAACGATCCGGATGATGTTGCAACACTGTCGGAAGTTCTGGGCGACTCTAACCGTCCCAAAAATATCGATGAAGTATTCGTAGGAAGCTGTATGACCAACATCGGTCACTATCGAGCTTTGAGCGAAGTGCTTCGCGGCGAAGGACAGGTGCCTGCAAAACTGTGGGTGGTACCCCCTACTCGCATGGATGAGCGTCAGCTCATCAACGA
This sequence comes from Leptospirales bacterium, assembly GCA_050305335.1. Classification (GTDB taxonomy): domain Bacteria; phylum Spirochaetota; class Leptospiria; order Leptospirales; family Leptonemataceae; genus JBNLFC01. The sequence goes on along the minus strand of JBNLFC010000045.1, from coordinate 5,625 downwards.
AGGCTACTACTCAGTTCTGGGTGGAGCGGGAGCCCGTATGGAGATGCCAGGATGCTCTTTGTGTATGGGCAACCAGGCACAAACCGCAAAGGGTTCCGTGGTCTTCTCCACCTCAACCCGAAACTTTGATAACCGCATGGGACTGGAAACTAAAGTCTACCTGGGGTCAGCAGAGATGGCAGCTATTGTTGCCAAACTGGGACGTCTGCCCTCAAAAGAGGAGTATTTCTCCATGATTCCTGCAAAACTGGATTCTAAAAAAGATCAAGTTTATAAATATTTGAATTTCGATCAGATCAAGGATTTCAGTCTGGCACGACGATAACCACAGTCTACCGGATTCCCGTAAGATCAAATTCAAAAAGGCCGTCTGGAAGGACGGCCTTTTTTTGCAACTCTCTGTGAGCCTGCTCTTCCCGGGTGATTGTAACCAATACCCTGCCCCCGCAGCAATCCCGCCCTACGTTTTAAATCTCCCCACAATCTCTGCCATTCGGCCCGAAAGTCCGTCCAGCTGAATAGCCAGCGTATTCAGCCTTTGCGCGTTACTCGCTCCAATTTCAGTAACATTTGAAAATCCTTCTATACTTCCAACAACGTTGGTAGAAGTAGTAGCTGTGGCATTTACATTGTGCTCTATCTCTTTTGTGGTAATGGACTGTTCCTCAACGGAAGCGGCAATGGAGGCATTCAATTCATTGATATGAGAAATGATCGAAGCAATTCCGGCAATGGATTGCACCGCATCTTCGGAACTGGTCTGTATGGCTCCCATTCGCGATTTAATCTCCTCAGTAGCCTGTGAGGCCTGCCTGGCAAGTTCTTTCACCTCCGTTGCCACAACGGCAAAACCCTTTCCTGCCTCACCTGCTCCTGCTGCTTCAATCGCCGCATTCAATGCCAGAAGATTGGTCTGGGAAGCAATTCCACGGATCGATTCAAGAACCTTGCCAATCTCTCTGGCATCTTCTCCCAGCTGTCTGATTTTGTTGTTGGCCACACTGGCAGCTTGATTTGCTTCCTGTGCGATTCGCGAAGCATCCGAAGCATTGCGTGCCACCTCTCCTGTAGAAGTTGACATCTCACTGATAGCGGCGGATATCATTTGCAAGTGATTGTTCATACGCGTAGCAGAGTCGGTTACGTTTTCGGTCCGACTCGACATCTCTTCCACTCCTGTCGTTAAATTCTGGCTCGCCTCCGTCAATCCGGTGGATGAATCTTTCAACTCCCTTGCAGTGTCGGTGGCCCGCTTTACCACAGTATCAATTTCCTCGATAAAATGGTTGAAGTCATGGGCAAAAACGCTTCGAGGATCTGGATTTCTGTATTGAAGATTGATTTTTCCATCTACAACACCAAGATGTCTTCCGATTTCTATTAACTCCTGGCTTTCCAGCGCCTCTTTGCGAAAAATTCTCGACATGTAAACCAGAATGGCTGTTTCGAAGACAACATAAGCTGCATGGATTAGCACTATGTGCAATCCTGTACCATAGCTGAATACGTAAACCGGATAACCCAACATTTGTAGATAATTAAACGCCAGGTGGTGCACTGCAATCACGCCAGCACCCACGATCAGGGGAATCCAGTCGCGATAAAAAAGAAGAAAAGCCAGCAACCCGAATACCATAAAGTGCATCTCGATCATTCCATGGGCCTGGTGTATCTGAAGAGCAGCGAAAACCATAAATGCAGTGGCCATTGTACTTCGGACAATGAGCCTTCCCGGAACAAGAAACATGACAATGCTCGGCACCAGAGCTGCTGGAGCCCCGATTACTATTGCTTCGGGCCATGTTTTGTACCAGCTTGCCAGCGCCAGCGATAATGCGAAAAGCATCCAGAGAACTGCACTCATAATCCGATCACCCTGTCGATAGAGGGGATCCAGGTTACTCTTTGCCTGGTTCATACATCTCTCCTTTGTTGATTGAATCTGCCATTTATTTTTACATGATGGAATATAGAGTCAGTTCCCCAGGGACAGAAACAACCCACTGCAAGAATGTTCCAGCGAGAAGGATTCCCCCCTTTCAGCAGAGCATCCAGCGTTTCTTCCACAAAGGCTCCCGCCTGAGAAGAGCAAACCGCACCAACACTGTACGGACCAAAATATGCCAGATTCCCCTGACCGTTGACAATGGCAACAGCAGGACTGGAGGGAGGTGCAATCATGCCTTCCTCTGCGATCAACAGATCCGCTGAAGAGACCCCGGGAAAAATTTCGTGAGCCTGTTCCAATACTGATCTGGAATCAAAAAAATTCCGGCTTCTTGCAATGATCACGAATCGAAGGCCAGGATGTTTGTATTTTTTCATCAACTCACGGACATGTTCCTCATTGAAACGGTTGCAGGAACAATCCGGATCCCAGAAATGAAAGATGGTTGCCACTGTCCCAACCGATGGATCTTTTTCCAATGGCGATGCATGGATCAAAGTAGTAGCCAGCGTTCCCTCGATATGATCATCCTTAAAAACGACTGCATGTTCATCTGCAAAGGGCCTGATGGGCCGAAATTGAAACCACCAGAAAGAGAAAATCGTACCGCTTATCCATAAAAAGACAAGAGCGGACGCCATCCAGAACATCCGATGTTCTCCGATCAACCGCGGCTGACGGCAAAATGTCCATCTACAAAAACTCAAGCGAGAGACCTCAAAATGCGATTATTGGAAAAAAGGCTCGCAAACTTCCTGTTCAGTGGTTTATTCCGGTTCGCAGGCTCAACTATACTAAAGTATAATTGGAACGCCTGCAAACTCGTCCACCAGATTTTGCTCTCGCATGGTGTAAGGTCCAATGGTGTATCTGGTGTGCTACGCAAGACAAAATCGAAATGCTTTCACATCAAAAAATTGATGAAAAACTGCGTCTACCATGCCAGTGCTTTTTTGAACTCCGATGCATACTTACGACCGACGGTAAGAGAAGTCTCATCGGCGTCGCTCAAGAACACCTGAAATCGCCCCCCCAGAAGACGTTTTGTATGGGAAAGGTAACTGAGATTTATTATATATTTCTTATGAATTCGTAAAAATTGGTTCCCGGGCAACTTCCCCGAAATTGTTAGAAGAGTCTTTGGAGTTTCGTAATCTCGTTCTTCGGTGTGAACAATGGTGTTTTTGTCATTGGCGGTGAGGTAGATGATGGACTGGAAGGAGACCAGATAGTGACTCTCGCCTTCGGCAATGATCAAACCTCTGGTGGTTGCAGGTTTTTCTATCTCATTGCCACGCCTGATAAAGTCGCACGCCCTCTCCACCGCCTGCAAAAAGCGCTCTTTCCCAAAAGGTTTATGAAGATAGTCAATGGCCCCCAGCTCAAAGGCTCTAATGGCATGCTGTTCCGAAACAGTGATGAAGATCAAATAGGGTATCTCCTCCAGCTGTTCCAGCATTTCCAGGCCACTCAAAATCGGGAGATCGATGTCCAGAAAAATCAGTTCAATGCCTCCCTGTTGCATTTTCTTCAGACCATCTACTCCATTTGTCGCAACGCCCCGCAGCTCCAGCATGGGGTGTGTGGCAATCCAGCCCGTGAGCATATCGCGCATCTGCATCTCATCTTCCAGAAGAAGAACGCTGATTTTTCCGGTATTACTCATCTTTTCCACTCCAGATCCTCTTCCCTTTCATTTGCCATGCCTGCCGCTTACAAAACCTGAAAAGTGAAGCCTCACTTCCGTTCCTCTGCTCTCAGAGCGATTCAACAATTTTAATTCCGCAGAATGATAGTAATAGAGTAATCGGTTGCGAATGTTGGAAAGACTCCGGTCCGTATTATAATATTCACGCAGGCCAGCGCCGTTGTCGATGATTTTCACAATTAACTCTCTCTCATCTCCGCTGAGTTCTATCCGAATCTCACCGGGCTCATCAATATTGCGAATCCCATGCTGTATGGCATTCTCCACCAGAGGCTGAATTGTTAGCGGTGGAATCATAAAATCATTCAATTGATTTTCTTGAATTGTATACGAAAAAGAGTCTCCGAAGCGGAGAGACTGAAGCTTCAAGTAGTTCTTGCAGAATTCCATCTCCCTTGAAAGAGCAATGAGAGTGTCAAAAGAGCGATCTGTCAAAAACCGATAATGATCGGATAGGAAAAGCAGCGCCTCTTTGGCCATGTCCACCTTGCCTTTCTCCAGAAAGGCGTAGAACATTCCCAGAGAGTTGAGAAGAAAATGGGGATTCATACGACTCTGCTGCAGCTTCAACCTCTCCTTACGAAGCTCTTCCTCCCTCTCTTTCAACGTTAACGACCTCCTCTCCAGTCGCTTTTCCAGCCCGGCAACACCGCGTTCCCGAACATAGGCCATCAAGAGAACATAGCCGAGAAAGGTCACATCGTAAAATTGAAAGTAGATTCCAAGAAGGGAGCTGACGGTGGAAAAGATACCCACCAGAATGAGGATTGCCAGTCCCACAGCCACCATCCACTCCCGCTGGCGATTCAGGTATGCCCACTTCAATGTAATAAATACTATAGCCACAGCGCTTATAACCGTAATGGCTGGATCGAAGATTTCAAGATCATATGCCAGCAAATCCATTCTATCATGGAGCAAAACAGCTCTAATCAATACAGGATGGAGTGGAATGAGTAAAGCATGTATGGCAGCCAGAGAGCGCAAAAACCAGGATGAACGCTCATAAAAGAGTTTTCCCGTCATTATACATAAGGCGGTGATCCAGATGTGAAACAGACTGATAGTCAGCGGAAAGAAAACTAGAATCGGTATATCGAATAATACAAGCAAATTGAGAGAAGCACCCATCCAGATTCCGGAAAAGAGGGCAAATATTCCATACCAGAAAAAGATAATCTTCTCTTCTTTTTTTAGACGAAGCAATGCCTTGAACAGAGAGGAGAAGCCTTGATAAACAGCAAATAACGCAACAAAAAGGGTGAATATTTCTCTGAACAGAATCTTTCGCAAGATATCAGAGAAGCTGGTGGCAGAGATTACCCCACCCAGTCCCACTCTGGGATAAATCGAATCGATTCGTATATAGAGTCGTTCTCCGCTGATAACTCTTCCGGCGTCATAAAAGACTGCAGGAAATCCGCCCAGCTGTCTATCTGCTGTACTGAAGATGAGCTCGCCGCCCTGAAATAGATCCACTGATACGAAAAGTGCGTAAAAAAAGAGATATCTTGCTTTTGCACCTTCCGGGCTTCGTAAGTAGAGTCGCTCGCTACAACCCTCTCCTTGCCTGTGAAACGCGGAAGAGAAAGGCACCCAGCGCTGGTCCGGGATCTGCATCACCTCGGCCAACTCATTTTGTACCCCATGGTCCCCGCCAACAGCCTGTGGACTACAGCTCTGTCGCCAGAAAGCACTCCACTCAACAGAGTCTTTTCCAGCGCTCCCCATAGCCGGATCGGCTAACATAAAGGCCAACGGAAAAACCGCTAGAAGAAGCAACGTAAAGATCCGAAAGTATTGCCATGCCTTTCGGAGCTCTGCGTTATAATCTGAGTTATTGTAACTGTTTGTTCCAACACATGTAATTCCAAATCTGAGGTGTTGTAAATACCTGTTGCAACACTAAGTAATTCCAGTATTTATCGAGTACATTTCCAACACGCTGTCATTGTAACTGTTGCAATCA
>JBNLFC010000044.1:0-13443 GCA_050305335.1 Leptospirales bacterium | reverse complement strand
AACTGAGCCCAAAACCATAGGCGATGATGAGCTCCAGGGTGAGACTCTTGCTCCTTTTGATCCCGGGAAACTGGAAAAAAACCGCGTACTCTCTAACGACGATTTTTAGGAGATCTGATTCCTTTTCATAGCAGGTAAGCAACCCTGAGCAATCTTGTTCAAAATCTGTAGTGCGGGAAAGCCTGGTCGGGCAGGCTTTAGTAAAGAAGGCTTACATTGAAAAAGAAAAATCGCAAAGGGTTTCAGACCGCAAGCGGTGATCCTATTTCTCGCATTCACCTGGGAACATGGCCGTTATCGGGCTGGTATTTTGGCCCGGTGGAGGAGCGCGAATCCATAGAACTTCTGGAAGGGGCTCTGGATGTCGGCATCAATGCCTTTGATACGGCGCCGATTTACGGTCCCCGTAGCGCTGAAGATATTCTGGGAAGAGTATTTGAGCAGAAACGGGAAAAGGTCTGGATCACATCCAAATGTGGACTGATATACGAAGGCGAAGGCCCCTTTTTTTTTGAGCTCCATGGCGTTGATCACAAAAAAACAAAAGTATACAGAAATTTATCAAAAAAAAGTATCCTCAAAGAGTGTGATCTCTCTCTCCAACGTTTAAGAAGTGATTATATCGATCTCTATTTGCTCCACTGGCCGGATCCTCGCACACCATTGGACGAGTCACTTGCGGCCTTGCAAGACTTGAAAGAGTCGGGTAAGATCAGGCACGCCGGGTTAAGCAATCACAATGTGGAAGCCATTCATTGGTGGCGCACAAAGAGTTCACTTTCTCTTGATGCTGTTCAGGATAGATACAATCTCATGCAGCGCAAAAGTGAACAGGCAGTTTTACCTTATGTGCGAAAACATAAAATTCCTTTTTTTGCTTATTCCCCCCTTGCCCAGGGGGCGTTAACAGACTTTTATCCGAATCTCTTTCAAGACAGAGATTCGGGCGACTTGAGAAATTTTTCCTATTTGAGCGGTGATCTAAGAGAGAAATATCTGCACTCCATGCATGAGTTAACTGCAATTTCATTGCAATCCGGTATCAGTGTTGCTGCCATCGCTATCGCTTATGTACTACAGTGCCCTGGTATTGACTATGCAATCGCTGGAAGCAGAAAGCTCAATCATCTAAAGCCTCTTGGTGCAGCTATGGAAACGAGACTTTCTGGAGAGATGATTGAAAAGTTAAACGATTTATTTTTGGCAGTGCAGTATAACGGTCATTGAGCAACCGGTATCTGCCCGGCGTAAAGATTTGAGCGTAAAAGGCCCCTGAAAATAAGGTTTTTTGCACGTTTGCGACATAATATGGATATAAAATATTTTAAACGATGACTTGACAGATTTTCAGAAACTTAGAATTACACCAGAGCCACGAGAGTGGCCCATTAACTCACTTCTCACCCTGAATTCCGGGGTGAGTCTTTTCGATGGAAATGCGACATAATGTACGTCCTGGAACTATTTTCAGTCGGCGACACACAATCTTCTTTCGATCTTGTCGGGGCTATGGACGATGGTGCTAAGAACGGAGGTTATTGTTCGACAACCATCTTGAAGTAGTTACCTTCTTTCATGTTGCGATATTTCGCAAAGTCCAGCGCGGTACCTCTTGGCATGTAGGGGGTTCGAATTTTATCTCTGTGGACTTTTAATCCATAAAAAAGTGAATAGATACCAACTGCGATGGATTGTGCAACCTGCTCACCATGATCAATGAGCGTGATACGATCTCTTTTTCTGTTTAGATGGCCGATTTCAATATAAGCAGAGATGGCATTTACATAGTTGGGAAGAGTATATGCGCTAACGTACGGTTTTTGAATTGGCCCTACGCTGTATTTATGGTTTAAGGAAGGAGCAAGTTTGCGGACTCCATATTGTACAAATTTCATAATTTCATCGGCAGCGTAGTGGTTGTCTCCTCCGAATCCTGGAATGCCATCCTCTCGTCTCCACAGTTCAGCCTGGCCCCTTTCCCTATCCCAGTATTTACCGGTGGGTTGAAAGTCGGCGAAGTTGCGAGTATAGGGGCCGGGCTCTTGTTTCTTTGCAATCTCCACCCATTCGGCAGAGTCCGCATAACGCCATCGGAACATATTGTACCGCAATCCTCTATTTTTCGAAAGGTCAGCCGCTTTTCCGTTTTTCGTTGTTCGAAATCCGTTAAAATAGACCCATGTATCGGCTCTTGCGGCCTGATAGCGGGACCAGCCATCGTCAGTGATCAACCAGTTCCCATCCGTAGCCCAGGGGAGAGATTCAAATCTGGAAATAGGCTCCTTATCCAGGTGAATGTGGCGTATCAGATCAAACGTTCGATATCCGGGAGTTAAAACCGCAGTCATGCCTCCAGGATTACCGTAACCTGCAGGATTCAAATGCAGGGAGACAACCAGTTCAGGTTTCTGTTGATTGATGAAACTGATTCGTCCGTCGCGCATTCCCTTGTCCGGATGCTCTTCATCCTCTGGATAGTCATACAGTCGAAAGTCGTCATTTACGTTTTTTTCAAAGGGATCGGAAAACTTATCTTCCCAGTTGTAGGTTCTGGCCATCAGAATTTTCCAGCGGGCTCGACGGGGAACTGCTCCGGGATCGAACTGCTTGATCAAATTGCTGAACCTTTCCCAGCCTTCGTCTGTTTCCGGAAGAGTAAGATAGTATTCTACTCTTCTGGCAAGGTCCATAACTACCTGGTATTCCTTCCACTCATGATAGGTCATTCCAGTGTTATAGTAGTCCAGATATCCTCCGGTCAGGACATCCCATTTGTCGTCGAGACGTTTGTTATCTGCTCCTCCATGCCCGGGATCGATAACGACGATGTGCTCGTCCTCTTCGGCTGACAGTTTTGCAGGCGTTAGAAGAGTGGTGATTCCGACCAGAAACGGGAAAAGGGTGAATATAAAAACGCGATTCAGATGCTTCAAATACTGCTCCATACCAGAAGACCGATTCCCGGTGGCCAGAGAATCCTGCAGGTTGTTTCAACGTCATGAAAAGATTATATGAACAACTTGCCAATCTTACCAATAACGAGTCAACAATGAGTTTATGCTACGTCTTGTATACGGCCACCTGTAAACTGTGTTTCATGGATGTCACGGTGCGAGTGAAGGATTCGTCTGACCAAGTCCGTAGGCATCTTCCATGTCTACGCGATATTTCTTCGATATCTCCATTCTTTTTGTCATATTTTCTTCCAGGTCAAGCATTACGTTAATGGCGTGTAATTTGGCAAGGCGATAGTGCTCAATCGCTGTCAGGAATTGTTCATTCCTTTCCATCTTTTCTCCCTGGCTCAGCTGGCCGTAAGCGATTTTGATTTTGAATTGATTACGAATTAAATTTTCACCGGGGTTCATGTCTCCGGTTGCTCCTGTTGATACTGTGGCAATATCCTGCTCTACCAGACGCTCCGATGACTCTTCAAGTAGTTGAGCTACGGAATCGTGAAAATTCTTTGCGAATTTGGCCATCATGCTCTGAATCTGGTGCTGGTTATCAGCCATTACTTCAATGCACTTCTCATATTCGCCCTTGTAGTAATGCTGTATCCCGAGTCGGTAATTTTCACGAATCTTCAGATAGGAATTCCTGGAATCTGGAACACTGGCTCCGAATCGGTCCACCAGTTGGCTCAAGTGAATCACCTCAACCCTTGCACGATTGCGATATCGTGTTGCGTAGCGGTAGGGATCGCTCTTCATATGATAAATTGGGCTGATCCGCTGGTCGGGTGTCATCAAGCGTGCAGCTTGTTTCTGGGTTCCAGAGGCTTCGGACCCTTCTGCGGGTCCGGGAGAATCCGTCCGGGGAGTCTGTGCCATTAATGATGGTTGGAGGAGGAGCAACCCTCCCGTCAAAAGGATCATTCTATTGAAAACGGTTTTGATTCCCATATTTATCTTCCATTTATATTTCCAGGGTATTCGAATCCTGGTGCAGTCTGGTTTGCAGTACCCGTTTCAATTGGAAACGCTCCGGTTCTACGAAGGAGTGTCCGTAGAGTTTCGTACGTCAACAGAAAATGTTTAATTCTGGTTTTTGAGAATTGTATCCCATCGAAAAGGTTCATGATCTGACGGAAAGCTTTCGATCATAATGGGGAATCCTCTGGACAATAGTTTGATTATGCGCTTGAAACTTCCCCTGAATCTCTCCATCGAGCAGAAAAAAATAGAAGGAGAGCCGGTTTTCTATAGATGGGCACCTGCGGTGCTCCCGGCGCTTCTGTTGTTATTTTCTCTTCCTGTAATCCTGCCCGATCCCGCATATGCCGAATCGCTTCTTGAAATGGATAATAATGGGAAGAGTCTCTCCATTGCTTCTTTTGATGTGGAAGACGATTGGGATGAGGTGGATGCGGCCAATCATCATGAACTGGTGGCCAGACTGGTGGACTATGGAGTCGGTCAGGACAAAGCGGATTATCTATCGGATCTGGCGGAGGTTCTAAAAAAAAAGAGTGACCCGTATCTGAAAAGCTATGGGCTCATCGCTGGCATTTACAGGAATAAAAACGCTCACCATGAGAGGTTGGCAGGCATACGAGAGGCGTTGGTCCAGAGCAAAGATCCCGTAGAACGAAGAATACTCGAATTCCATGAAGCCATGGAAAATAACCAGATCAGGGGAAGCTACATAGATCCAGCCATCTTGAAAAGCTGCACTCTGGTTGGCATGAACAAAAGCTGCAAACTGGCAAAGGCTGTTCAACTGGTCTACCGATACACCAGATACCCCCGCCTAAAAAAAGAAGACTACCAGGCCATATTGGCTGAAATTCAACCTTTGACAGATCCTGAGAGTGGCTTTTTTCCCCCATTTACATTTTCCATTGCATCTACTTTGCCTGATATGCTGGTTCAACTGGGACTTCCTCTGGAGGCTGCACAAGTCGCATTGAACATCACGGCCAACCAGGAAAACCGTGAGGTGGTGGCACTGCGCTCCAGGATTCCTTTCTACTATGGAGCAGCCGGAGACTTTGCAAAAGCCAATGCTATCGCGGCCTCCTTCGACGATGGTCAAAACCCCATTCTTTTGAACATGAGAATGGACTGGATGATTCTTTCCCAGGATTACAAAGATGCCATTGCTCTGCTCTCCAGGGTAGGTACCGACCATCTGGGTGGAACCGCTATGCAAGGAATGAGTGACTATTGGACCGGTTTGCCCTACAGTCCGGGCATTGTGGGAATGAAACTTGCTATACTCCTCTATATGGCCGGTGATGTGAAAAGTGCAGGCACAGCGCTGGAGAAGCTTTCGGATATAAAAGGGGAAACCGGAGAAAGGGAACCTTTGAAGCTCTATGCACGCCTTCGTATGGCGCAGATACTGATGGAAACCAATCCGTCGCTGGCCTACCGCATTGCTGAAGATCTGACTTATCTGGCCCAGGCCTCAGGCTGGACACTTCTAGAATATCGTGCTACCGTAATGATGGGCTGGGCCTCCTACTTTCGAAAGGATTACTACGGTGCCATGATCGCATTTGTCAAAGCGAGAGGGATTTTTCGCACTGTGGCCGCCAGGGGAGCCTCATCGTTCTCACAAGATATGGGAATGCTTGCAACCTACATTGGAGTTAATCGGCGCGGCAAATATATCGCTCTCATCAGAAAACTGCACACGGAATTGGTTCAGAGGCCCTACAATCGATCCATTTACACTATGAACTTCTACGTTCCGTCCTCTGTAGACCCGGCTTTTTTTCTGGATCTGATCAGGACAAATCGCAGAGGACACAGATACAGGCATGACCCTATTGATCCTATAGCGGAATATCATGAAAAGAAAAGGGCTCATACTCCGCAGCCCGGAAAAAATCCTGGTGGGTATGCCGGGCTTCCTGAAAGTATATACTGGATTCAGGAGATGAAACGTTTTCCTTACGTGAATTCAAGAAATGGAGGCATCCAGATCCCTGCTGTGATCGCGGCTGCAGCAAAAGAGAGCAGTCTCATTGAGAGCAGATCGCTGAAATGAGTTATTCTGGTAAATTTGTTTGCCATAGAGAACCCTTATTTACAGGCTATCCAGGAAGATCCGATGTGAGGATTGTGCGAGCAGTCCGCGGGGATCTTTGGTCAGGTGGTAATGAATTCGGATAATGAGAGTCTCTTTTCTCTTCTGGCTCCTCTTGTAATACTGGTGGTTCTGGTCTATGGGTTTAAATCCTCCATACTGGATGCGAATAATATCCCCAGTGGCTCAATGATTCCTACTCTGAAAATCGGTGACTATCTATTCGTAAATAAGATGCGCTTTTCCTTTCGCTTTCCCCACACTGAATGGGAGATTTCGCGATATGACAATCCTGTACGAGGTAACATCATCACCTTCATCCCTCCACCTCCAGGAGATTCCGGCAAAAATTATGTAAAACGGGTTATGGCAGAGCCGGGCGATCTTGTTAGAATTCGCAACATTGGAATCTGCCACCTCAAAGGAATCCTGGACAACGAGGGGGATAATACGGGTAGCGGAGATATCCAGCTTCTGCCCGATAGCCGTGAACGCGATTTCACCTGCAATGATCGGGAACCTCCTGGTAAACTGTACCCCCAACCTGTAATCGCCTTTGTGGAATACAAAAAGCATGGGCAGGGTCCATGGAGGCACTATCCTCTGCGAGAACTCGGTAAAAAAGAGGCCATCAAAATATTAAGTGATGCGGATAACGTTGAAGTGTTGCATCCCCGATTTCGCCCCGGTTATCTGAATCAGCTGAATCTTCCCGTCCTGTTCGAGGAGAAGGTGGGGGAAACGACTCATCTACTTGTTGAATCGGCAAATGCAGTGGAATCCCACAGTGTATGCGCCAATACATCGAGGGGCTGCACCATACCTCCCGATCACTATCTGGTCATGGGGGACAATCGGGATGACTCGAGAGATTCCAGGTATCTTGGCTTCATCAGTCGGGAAGCTATACTCGGTAAAGCATTGATCATCTATTTTAGCATCAACTGGCGGGATCAGTTGTGCGCAGCGTACGCCTCCACCTTTGAAACCTCTGCGCAAGAGGGTTTACCGTTGGAAGGGTACCGGCTGAAGGATTTTCCTCCCGAATTGCAGCGAAGTAAATGCTCTGATATGGATGCTATGAGTATGGAAGAGAGTCCATTTTCCTATCTCTACAGAACGTTATTCTATCGAGTCGCTCGAATGTCTGTGCGGTGGAGTCGCATTGGCAATTTGCTCGATTGAGGGGTGGTAACCCGGAGTATGAAGAGGGTAGATGCCCTTCGGTATGGGAGAGTGGGGTTTTGCGTCATTTTCCAGAATGTGATTGATCAATCGATTGAGGGCAGAAGCCCTGCTGGTGTCTATGGAACCGAATCCGGCCCGAGCACAGTGTGCGGTCCAGTGGGAAGTGTGCAAGATCTGGCGAAGGTCAATGGAGTGCATCTCTCCTATTGTCGGAATACTTCTCGTGCAAGAATAAAATGATTTCTTTTGCGAAATGGGGGCAGTGCGCCACACTTCTGGTAGCATCTGGCCGGTAAATATGAAAACGAAAAATGAAAAAAAGAGGAACTCCGTCACTGACCTCTACGGGATTGCTTCTATTGGATTTGAATTTCTGGGATTTCTTGCCCTGCCTGCTATTGTCGGTTACTTCATCGATACAAGGGTTATTCAGACCAATCATGGTTCTCCGGGTGTCATCTTTTTTCTCAGCATTTTTATAGGCTTTGGTGCAGGACTATACTTTCTGATTCGTGCAGGCATGAAATATTCAGGATCAATGGAGTCTCACGAAAAGAGAAAGCCCGATGTTCACAACGTTCCCACTGTAGAGCAAGATGTGGATCGAATTCGGCGCGCTCTGGATGCCACAGGCGATGAAATTGACAGATTAGGCGGATCTCATAGGAAGCGGGGCAATGAATAGTTTAAAAGTGCCACCATTGTCCGTTCTCCATCTCTTTTTCACGCCACTTCTGGGAATACCTACTTCTATTTACGTCGGATATTTGGTTGTGTCATCGGGCAGCTTGCCGGAGTCTCTACGTTATCTCTTCCAGGGGATGGCGTTTTTGTTCTCCTATCCAGTGTATCTGGCGGGGGTCATTCTGTTACGCAAATACTCTCATGCCTCGCTTGCTGTTGTGTTTTCAGGCATTTTGTTAAGATTATCAGGATTGGGGCTGGTTGCCGTTTTTACAATGCTTAATCTAAGGGCATTTGGAAGATCCCCTTTGTGGCTTTATTTTATCACTATAGCAATATTTTTATTTTTTGAGCTTGTCTCAATACCGGGGCTACTTTTTTATGCACAAAAGAGTGATTGATTACTGTCATAACGGGAAAATAAGAATGGCCAGGCAACCATTTCTAAAGGCTATTGCCCTTTTTTTAATATTTGTTACTGCTTCTGCAAGCTTAGCTGCTGCGCCGGATCCGGCAATTAGTGCCTCTCATAGTTCTTCTCATGGAAGCGATTTCAAGCTCCAGGATGTGCTGGAGCATCACCTCATGGATTCGCCCATTGTAGAGTGGAATATCGGCGGAAAAAAGATCTACAACAACGATCCCGGATTTCATAAAAAGACCCGGTTTATACGTGACTACTACTTCCATGATGAGAAAGGCATATATCGGTGGGAGGGTGGTGTGCCCATGCACATTACCCGGCGTGTAGCAATGATGATGATCGTGAGTCTCCTTCTGGTTCTGGTTTTTGTCTCCGCGGCTATTATCATCCGCAAAAATCCTTTACGGGTTCAGGGCCGGTTTGCCAGTTTTATCGAAACCCTTGTGCAATATGTGCGCGTAGAAATTGGCGAAGCCAATATGGGGCACCATGCAAAGAGCTATCATTCCTATCTATTAACGCTTTTTTTCTTTATCTTATTTGCCAATCTTCTGGGCCTTTTTCCACCTGTGGGAGAATTGATGCAGATCGGTGGTGAGGGACTTCATCTTGTGGCCGCTCCCGCTGAACACCAGATTCCCTTTCTGGTGGCGCTCTGGCCGGCCATAACAGTGACCGGGGATATTGCGGTCACCGGTACTCTGGCAATTTTCACGACACTGATGCTCTGGGTGACCGGCTTTCGTTATCAGGGGTATCGATTCCTCTGGCATGTTGTTCCCGCCGGGATCCATCCCATACTGTACATACTCCTCTGGCCCATGGAATTTGTGATCGGCCCGGTGGCCAAAGGTTTTGCCCTGACCATTCGTCTTCTGGCAAACATGACGGGCGGGCATATTGTTATACTTGTTTTAATTGGTTTTATATTCCAGTTTAAGAGTCTGTTTTATTTTATAGTGCCCATATCCCTCGCTGGAGCAAGTGCTATATACATTCTTGAAATCTTTGTAGCTTTTTTGCAGGCATTTATATTTACACTATTGTCTGCCATCTTTATGGGGCAGGTAATGCATAGACATTGATATACCGGGAATTGAACAAATCTGTCCATGAACTCCATGGCCGGAATCGTAATAAATATAAGGAGAATTGAGAATGATCAGTTTAGCTTACATTGGTGTAGGCCTTGGAGCAGGCCTTGTGCTTCTGGGTGCAGGTATTGGAATCGGTCTGATTGGAATGTCGTCGGTAACCGCAGTGAGTCGGCAGCCGGATGCAAAAGGACCTATTATGGTAGACATGATTATTTCGGCGGCTCTGATTGAAGGTGTAGCCCTCTTCGGACTGGCTATCATGATCATTTTGAGTTTGAATCTGGGCGAAGATACGCTGGGTAAATTTGCACAGAGTCAGTCTACGCCAGCTACCGCTGTTGTTGAGCACAAGTAATTCCTTTATGACGTGTTCTGTGCGCAGACAGAGGAGGCGGATATGATCATAGAGTATCTTGCAAGCGAGGGAGGGGGGATATCCTTGCTGGATGTAAACCCCGGTCTGGCTATCTGGACCACCGTGATTTTTGGGATCGTATTTTTGATACTCAAGTTTTTTGCATGGGGGCCTATTGCCCGTGCGCTGGATGCCAGAGCTGAGAAGATACATACCGATATAGATCGAGCTGACTCCATCCGCAAGGAGGCTGAGGATCGTCTTGCCGATTATATGGCAAAGATTGAAAACCTCAACGTCGACGCAGAGCGTATCGTGGCGGCCGCGCGAAAAGAGGCAGGTCGGGTAAAAGAGGAGTTGCTGGAAGCAGCACGAAAGGAAGCGGAAGCCCAGCGGGAGAAGGGTGTTCGGGAAGTGAATGTCGCGGCCCAGCAGGCACTGGATCGACTTCACCAGGAAGTGGCAACGCTTTCGGTATCCATTGCCGGGCAGATTCTGGGGCGCAGCATCAGCACGGAAGACCATCGAGAGTTGATCCAGGCAACATTGGACCAGCTTAAAAGCAGCAACTGAGTGCAGGTAGTGAATGCAAGAGACTGAAAAAATAGCGGGTATCTACGCAAGAGCACTCATGGAGCTGGCCGCTGAAGCTTCGGCTCTGCAGCAGGTGGGAGAAGAGCTGGATATGGTCTGTGAGATACTCCAGCGTGATGATGCGGTCTGGAGATTTTTCCAATCTCCGCTTCTTCTGCCTGAAGACAAATTATCCATAATCAAACAGGTGTTCAAAGAGAAGCTTCATGAAACCCTTTTTCGTTTTCTGGGAGTCCTCAATAGCAAACGCCGCCTTGGTGTTCTACCGGTCATTGCCCGGGAATATCGAAGCTTAATGAATGAAAAGATGGGTAAGCGAAGTGTGGAGATTATCACCTCTTTTCCTGTGGATGCACCGACAAAAGAGAAGATTGTCGAATCCCTGAAGCAATTTTTCAAAACAGATGTGGTGCTGGATCTTCATGTGGATCCTGAAATGATGGGGGGAATGGTGATCCGCAGCCAGGACTTGATGATGGACTCCAGCGTTAGAACCGCACTGGAGAGAATGAAGCACAACCTATTGAATCGCGAAATTCGCGGTGGAACCTATTATGAAAATTAATGCAGATGAGATTGTAAACGTACTGAAGCAGGAGATCAAGAGCTTTGAGAGTCGCCTGGATCTCTCCGAGGTGGGCGAAGTGCTCTCCGTAATGGATGGCATTGCCCGGGTCTACGGCCTTGAGAATGTAATGGCCAATGAGATGGTGGAGTTCGATGATGGAACCCGTGGTCTGGCCTTCAACCTGGAAGAAGGTTCCGTGGGTGTTGTGATCATGGGTGAATACATCCAGATTCGAGAAGGATTTCGCGTTAAAAGAACCGGTAAGATTCTTCAGGTGCCTGTAGGGGAAGACCTTCTGGGCCGCATTGTGGATACTATGGGAGAGCCCATCGATGGTCTCGGTCCTGTACATAGCACGACAACGAGACCGGTGGAGATCCTTGCTCCAGGTATCGCACGTAGAATGCCTGTGGGAGTTCCTCTACAGACCGGCATCAAAGCCATCGATGCCATGATTCCCATTGGTCGTGGCCAGAGAGAATTGATCATCGGCGATCGTGGCACTGGAAAAACTGCCATTGCTATCGATGCCATTATCAACAACCGTGATACAGGTGTGATTTGCGTTTACGTCGCCATAGGCCAGAAATCCTCCAAGGTGGCAGCCATTCGTGAAAAATTGGAACGTGTGGGCGCCATGAAAAATACCATCATCGTGGCTGCTAACGCTTCGGATCCGGCTCCCATGCAATATCTTGCGCCATACGCCGGTGCAGCTATGGCCGAATATTTTATGTATGAGCATGGCAAAGATACTCTGGTTGTCTATGATGACCTCACCAAACAGGCCAATGCCTACAGACAGATGTCGCTTCTTCTTCGACGTCCGCCCGGTCGGGAAGCATTTCCCGGTGACGTTTTTTACCTCCACAGTCGTCTGCTGGAACGTGCCGCTCGATTGAATAAAAACTATGGCGGCGGTTCCATGACTGCTCTTCCCATTGTGGAGACCCAGGAAGGAGAGGTTTCGGCTTATATCCCGACTAATGTAATCTCCATTACCGACGGTCAAATCTATCTTCTTCCCAACCTCTTTGCATCGGGTCAAAGACCTGCTGTGGATCCCGGTATTTCGGTCTCCAGAGTAGGGGGTGCTGCACAGGTCAAAGGGATTCGAAAATACTCCGGACGTCTTCGACTGGACCTGGCCCAGTTCCGGGCACTGGAGGCCTTTGCTCAACTGGGCACAGAGCTGGACCCTGCTACCCAGGCTCAACTGGATCGAGGCTATCGTGTACTGGAAGTGCTCAAGCAGGATGAATCGGTTCCTCTACCCGTAGAGGAGCAGATCGTAACCATCTTTGGCGTTACCCGTGGTCATATGGATGTGATTCCCGTGAGTCGTATTCGTGAGTTCGAGGCTGCTCTTTTGAAGCATTTGAACGAGACCCATGTGGATGTGATGCATTCTTTGAGGGAGAAAAAGGCTGTGGAGAACGAAGAAAAGCTGGATAGCGTGATTAAGTCTTTTGCAGCTGAGTTTATGAAAAGTTCCGCGGGTAAAGCAGCCCATGCAGCAGGGAGCTGATCTATGGCAGGCGCCAAAGAGCTAAAAAAAAGAATCGGTTCGGTTCAGAACACCAGAAAGATCACGCGGACCATGGAGATGGTCTCCACATCCAAATCTCGTCGCATGATGGATCTTGTAAAAGGGGCGAAGCCTTACGGTGAAAAGCTCATGGAGATCATGCAGCAACTGGGTGATCAAAAAGAAAATATCCAGTCGCCCTACATGCGAGAGACCGCGAAACCTGCAAGGGTAGCCATGCTCATCCTCACATCCAATCGTGGGTTATGCGGTGGATATAATTCGAACCTTCTGCGTATGGCAAAGCAGCGGATCGCTCACTGGAAGTCGCAGGGTGTGGATCCGGAAATTCATGTGATCGGAAAAAAGGGTATTTCTTATTTTAAATTTCAAAAAACGAAAGTG
The DNA here is from genome assembly GCA_050305335.1 of Leptospirales bacterium. Taxonomy (GTDB): domain Bacteria; phylum Spirochaetota; class Leptospiria; order Leptospirales; family Leptonemataceae; genus JBNLFC01. The sequence continues at coordinate 564 of JBNLFC010000044.1, read as the reverse complement.
GATGATGCCAGATTGAGTAAAGAAGACTCTATTACATTTCAGGATACTTTAGAATATTCTGAAATGTTTATGAAACGTTTTGCCGCCATGGAGCTGGATCGCGTGGAGGTTCTATCCACAGTCTACCACAGTTCCGCCAATCAGAAACCCGAAGTATCTCCCTTGCTTCCGCCTTTGCTGGAAAAAAAGGGAAAGGCTTCCTCATCGGCAAATCTGGAAAAAAAGGAGGCTGGTATTGGAAATACGATCTTTGCGCCTTCTCCGGAGAAAATTTTTACCACGCTGATCCCCCATGTGATTCATTCTAATCTGTATCGCCTTTTTCTGGAAGCGGCCACAAGCGAGTGGATTTACAGGCGAGTGGCCATGAAATCAGCCACAGACGCAGCCAATGAGATGTCGAAGTATTACAACCGAAAATACAATCGAATTCGGCAGGCAACCATTACCCAGGAGCTGGCAGAAATTGTGGCCGGGGCGGATGCGGTAGGGTGATCTGGTAAGAATAAACAATTTAAAATAAACAACAGGTAATTGTTTATCCCTTGCATCGGGTCAGTCAGG
>JBNLFC010000043.1:0-13522 GCA_050305335.1 Leptospirales bacterium | reverse complement strand
CTCCGTATGATCATACGAGGGCAGACCTTGCTCATGGAGATAGAGATCCCGCAGGCGCCCCAGCATACTACAGAGTGACAGGTACCCCCAGTATTGGGCATCGGAAACATCGCAGTTGTATTTCACCTGAGGTGCTATGTGTTCGACCGATAAACCGATCATCTACCGCCTCCAGTGTCACGCACCGTAAAAGAGCTCCCTGCCCTGGATGGAATCCTCCGCAGAAAGAGGGAGTGGAATCCGATCTTCCTCGGAAAAGATAGCGGGCTTCCCAAATTGCTCTCCACTCAATTTGCGCTGCACTATGATTTTATCACGGGGATAGATGATCCAGAATTCCGGCACACCGGACGCGGCAAAGGAATGGATCCAGCCTGAATAGTCATTTTGAGCGCCACAGGCTTGAGGATCCACGTGGGCTATGAAATGGGGAGCGGGTCCATCACCCGGCGGAAAAATTGCCAGATCCACCGGAAAAACGGATGATGTCCCCGGGAGTGTTAACTCGCTATTTTTTACCAGCGTATACCCGGTAATACCCTGTGCTTCAAGCATTCTCGTTAAACGGGCTGCCAGGGCTTCTGTGGCACCGTGCCCGGGTCGAACTTTGCGAACCAACATGCAATTGGAACCCCTTATATAAAATCTAATATGGATACGAGAATACACCATTTATTCCCCATCCAATCAACTCTTTTTCCGCTCTTTCCAGGGAACGCCGGATCTGTTTATTTCTTGCCATATGGTACGGGATGAAAAGACTCATGACCAGAGGACATAAAATCATGCCCGAACGGTATTCCAGGGCAACTTTTTGCAACAGAGGGGAATGAATATGATCTCAGAAACCAAAATGCAGGTCCTTGAAAAGTACAATCAGGCTCTCGCCCTCTACAAGGGTCGCAACTGGAAAGAAGCAAAAGCTTTATTCAAAGAAGCATTGAAAGTAGACCCAGGCGACGGACCTTCCAAACTCTATGTAGAACGGTGTGACCAGTACCTGAAAAACCCTCCCGAAGATGACTGGGATGGCGTATTTGTAATGAAAACAAAGTAAAAACTAAAACCAGTTAAGCAGGAATTACTGAGAATGGCGAAAAAAAGAGAAACTGTTGCTCCCATGGTTACCGAAGGGGGCCAGATTGCCACCATTTTTGGAAAAGAGACCGATTTTCATGGAATGCTGGAGTTTCACAAACCACTTCAGATCAACGGAAAATTCGAAGGCGAAATCATAACAGATGGGATTTTGCTGATCGGCGAAACGGCCGTAGTGAAGGCAAATATTCGCGCCGGCACGGTTGTGGTGGGCGGAGAAGTCACCGGAAACATCGAGGCACGACAGAAGCTGGAGATGTTGCCTACTGGCAAAGTATATGGCAATATTCGCACGGCAAAGCTACAGATTGCCGATGGAGTTGTATTTGATGGGAATTGCGAAATGATCGACCCTCACTCCACAACTGCTACGAAAGCCTCCTGATGCAAGCGGGAGGTGCGGTCCCATGTCCACTCTTTGATAGAAAAGTCTGTAAGCTTTAATTTACCACTACGATGCAAAGAGATGTTGTGCATGAGCGCATCTTTCCAGCGAGATATATCCAGCGAAGGCACATATTCTATGTGTTCTCCACCGATCTCTCGAAATGGTCCAATATCCGAAACAATTGCACATTTACCTGACGCCAGCGCCTCCAGAAGCGGAAGACCAAACCCTTCGTAGATGGATGGCATTACAAAAAAAGCAGCGCTGTCATAGAGGAGCTTCAACTCTTCGTCGCTGACTCCTTCCAGAAGATGAACCGTACCGGTACCGGCTATGATTTCATCCATACGTTTATAAAAACCTTCGCTTTCCCAACCCCGTCTGCCTGCAATCACAAGCCTGTATGGCTTACCTTGATTTTCGCTTTTCATGTATTCCATGTAAGCTTCCAGGAGCACTCTGTAATTCTTTCTTGGCTCCACGGTAGATACGGCCAGGATGTAGGGTTCCTTAAAGGGCAATAACTCATCCAACTCCCGTCTTCTCTTCTCCCCTTTTGCATTTGCTGGCTCTTCATAGCCAAGAAGTGCCACAGATACTCTCCGCGGATCCAGTTGAAAACGCTTGATCAGATCAATGCGTGTCTGGTCGGATATGGTTAGAATTCTATCCGCGTTTTGAACACTCATTTTCTGCACCATCAGTTGCTGATAGCGGGCCACGGGTCTCATGGACTCGGGAAAAAGATACATAACAAGATCATAATACGTAAGCACTACTTTGATTCGTGAAGGAAGGAATGGCGGGATTACTTGCTGGGAACCCCAGAAGACATCTATGGCACCTTTGTGAAGTATGGTCGGTAATGATAGATTGAACCAGATTCCTCCCTTTCGCGCGGCAATTCCGCGCCCCTGGACCCAGATGACATTGGGAAGATTCACTACAAAATCGAAATCCGAATGCCATCCCCTGTGGGAGTAGAGATGAAACTCAAAACGATCTTTGTCGGGAAAAAATTTCAGGATATTTGCAATGACGCGTGATACCCCGGCCATGGGAGAGGAGAGCGGTCGGGCATCGACCGCTACTCGAATCTTTCTATTGGGATCCAAAAAGCGGCCTCACTCCGGTCGAGGAATACGAGCCGGATAGACCGATGTGATGAAATGCTTATAGACCACCATCTGGTTTGACTCTCCCTGCATTAAAATAGTGTAAGAATCGTGAGCAACCACACGACCCTTGACCGAAGTACCACTCTTAAGATAGATGGTCAACTCCCTGGACTTTTCGATAGCATCCTCGATGATTCTGTCCTGTGTGTGCCGTTGCTCCGCCATGTAGCCATCAATTCATCAGGAATCGGTGAATTTACAATTTCTTTTTCAACCGGAGGGGGGTGTGAAGCTCTTTTTTTTCTTGTAGTATTCCTCGAATTGATCTACCAGAGGAGCGGGGCCTGCCACCAGACCTCCACTTCTTGTCTTTTTCTGGTTGAACGGACGTGATTGAAACTCCGGGAGCATAACCACTCTATAACCTGGAGTAGAATTCAATAACGCACTCCCTCCACAGATATCCCATTCGTTTTTCGGCACCAGGCTGATCACAAGATCAGACTGGCCGGCCGCCAGAAGCGCCAGTTTCCTCGCAATGGAACCTGCAGGCTGAAATTCAAAATCCCCTCTCATGGAGTCAAAAAGGCCACGATTCCACTCGGTCCGACTCACCATCACGCGGCAACCGACTAACTCCTTTCGATCCGGGAGGGAAAACGGCTCCATCTTCAGCAGAGGCATCTCCGTATCCGGGTCCACACGGAAAGATGCCATGGAAACTCCTTTCTCAGGACTGCCATATAGGATCCTGGATTCCGCGGGCAGTGCCACTACCCCTGCTATGGCTTCACCATTTCGACAAAAACCGGCTGAAACGGCAAATTCGCCCACGCCGTTTATAAACTCCTTTGTACCATCAATTGGGTCCACCACCCAGAGAAACTCTCTGGTAAGCCTGGTGGGATCGTCGACACTCTCTTCAGAAAGCCAGCCCGCCTCCGGGATAAGCGCGCGCAACCCATGCTCCAGTATACTATTGGCCAGCAAATCGGCTTCGGTCACCGGGGAAAGATCGCTTTTTGCAACAACACTGTAAGAGCCGGAACGAAATTTTTTATCTACGGCAATGGCAGCCTGCAGGACAATATCACGGGCTGCTGCCAGAAGAGAGAGAGACTTCTCGCTGGAGTTAGAGGATTGCAAAAATTCCTCTACTGCGGCGGGTTAGAACTATTTCCGGAAGCTGGAGTGGCCGCAGTACCACCGCCACCGGTCTTCATCGCATCGTCGGCTGCGTGAGCAGAAGCCTCGTCCATCACCAGTACCTTTCTCAATATGGGCGCCTGATAAAAGACTTCCGGGTCTGTGGCAAAATCGAAACGGATGATCAGGTTCTTATAACGAACATAATATACTTGAGGCGAGGTGGGATTCTCATAGGAGAAGTTGCGGGGACTGAGATCTTTCAGCCATTTGTCACGATCCTCATAGAACATACGCAGGATGGCCTCTTTTAAACCCCGGGATAGATTGTTCTCCAGAGTGTTTTTACGATCCTCCATGGTCTTGCCCCTTGCGCGGATAGACTCTTCAGCCGCCCGAAACTGACGCAGCACTCCCGCCTGTCTGTCTGCAAATAGGGCCGTCACCGGCAATGAAATTGAGAGCAGCAACACCCATGTAATCTTTCGTATCATTTCAGTACACCCTTCCCCGATAAAAGATCGGTTTTTTTGAATCGGGAATTGAATCACCGATCTCAAAAAGATGCGCTCATGTCCCTGCAGGTGAACACACGCCTTTTTGGACGGATAAATCCCCCTTCCCGCTACCCGGTATGCAAACGGGTCAGAGGCGTATAGCGAGCTAGAAAAATCCTCACCTTACCGTCACCGTCAAAACGAATGGAGAGCTTCTCCCCCGCCGGGGTGTTCTCCACACGGAGAATTTGACCGTCACCGAATTGACCATGGCGGATTCGCTCGCTGGCACTATATCCGGTAGCAGCCTGGTCGCCATTATTCCCCGGCCCCTTTGTGGTAGAACGCGCCCGGGAGCTGAAGGTTGCTCCAACTTTGCTCAAGCTTTTCGAGGCCCCTGCCCTTTCCAGCGGCACCTCTTTGAGTTCTTCCACAAAGCGGGATTCCATTCTGGCCTGGATTTGTCCGAACACCCTGCGGTAAGCGACAGATGAAAGGTGAAGTTGAAGCCTGGCTCTGGTGATCCCTACATAAAGGAGGCGTCTCTCCTCCTCCAGACCGCTTTCTCCCCCGTCAGTAATGGAAAGAGAATGAGGAAGCAGTCCCTCTTCCAGGCCGGAGATCCAGACAACGGGAAACTCCAGACCTTTGGCATTGTGAAGGGTCATCAAGGAGAGCATTTCATGATTGTTTCCATCGGGATCGGACTCCGAAGTGGAAAGGGAAATATTCTGTAAAAATTCATCCAGAGTGGCAGTGCCCCTTCCCGAGCTAATGACAGCCTCCTCATACTCTGCGATGGAGTTGATGAACTCCTGTATGTTTTCCAGTCGAGATACCTCTTCAGGAGAAGGGTCGCTTTTCAATGCAGCTTCGTAGCCTGACTCCTTAAAGATTCTTAGCGCCAGTTGCGAAGGTTTCTCGCCTGACTCCATGGCTTCACGCCACTCGCATATTCGCTTCCAGAGGTTTGCAAGCGCGCTACGTGTGGAGGAACGAACTCGATCCAGTTCTTCGGTAAACTGTAGAGACTCTAGAAGGGAGATGCCTTTCATCATGGAGAGCAATCTCAATTTTTCAACCGAGGTCTCTCCCACTCCCCTGGCCGGTACATTAATGATCCTTTCTAAGGATACAGTGTCTTCGGGATTGACCAACACAGACATATACGCAATGAGGTCTTTGATCTCTTTTCGATCGAAGAAACGAAAACCACCCACCAGTACATAGGGAATGTCTTCTCTTCGCAACGCTTCCTCGAAAAGACGGGACTGAGCGTTGGTTCTATAAAAGATCGCCATATCTGACAGCTGCCAGCCCTGGCTTTTCAGACTGATGATTTTTGATACAATACCCGACACTTCTTCATTGTCTGTATCATACTGGCGGTAAGTGGGTGCATCTCCCCCCTCTTCCCTGGTAAAAAGAGTCTTCTGACGACGGCCCTGGTTATGGGCAATGAGGCTTGAAGCTGTATTGAGTATGGGTTGGGTACTGCGATAGTTTTGCTCCAGACGAAGCACAAGAGCGCCGGGATAATCATTCTCGAAACTCAGGATATTTGAGATATCGGCCCCCCGCCAGGAGTAGATGGACTGATCATCATCGCCCACGACAGCAATATTTCTGTGCTCCCCGGCAATGAGCCCTCCCAGAATATACTGGGCGTGATTGGTATCCTGATACTCGTCAATGAGGAAGTACCTCCAGAGATTGCGATAGTGTTCCAGGACCTCCGAGTTTTCCTGTAGAAGACGAACGGGAAGGTAGATCAGGTCCGAATAGTCGACCGCATTGTTTTCCCTCAGTTTACTCAGGTAACGTCCATAGATTTTCTCAAGAGCCTGGTTATAGGGATCTTTCAAATCACCGTTAGCTCCGGGCGCTTTCATTGCATCCCGGCATCGATTCATGTAATGGGACACAGCATCCGGTGTAAGGAAAGAGGGTTCGATCTTCTCTTCTTTTAGCAGTGATTTTATAAGGCTTTTCTGGGCAGCGTCATCATATATGGAGAAAGTAGATTTTAGACCTACCCCCTCGCCGTGCCTTCGCAAAATATGGAGGCCCAGCGAGTGGAAAGTACGGACAAACACAGATTCGGCCATGGGACCAATGAGGGAAAAGAGTCGTTCGCGCATTTCTCCTGTGGCTTTATTAGTAAATGTTACTGCGGCGATTCGGAAAGGCGCGACATTTCGCACGCGGCAGAGATGCGCGATGCGATGTGTAATAACGCGAGTTTTCCCACTCCCGGCTCCGGCCAGAATCAGAAGAGGTCCATCTCCATGGATGACAGCCTGACGCTGTACATCGTTGAGATTCTCCAGTAATTCTTTTTCTATAGCCTCTTCCAGCACAATCTACACCTTTTCGCCTATCGCATTTTTATATCGTTTTCAATATAAGGTTGTTAGTTCAACACCACAATACTACTTCATCCGTTCGAGCTAACGTAACTGCATTCTGCACCCCTGCCCCTTGACGGAGGTAAGAATATATGCGAAAAAGTATATATTGCATATAAAGAGAGTATCCTTCGCATACATAAGCCATATCGCAGCAAAAAACGATCGCTTTGTGGCAGGGGTAAAGACAAAGCAAATGAAAAAAATCAGCCTGACTTTCCTCACATTAGTAGCGTCTTTTTTCCTTTCCGGATGTGCATGGCCAGCTGCCGCGATGGCAGCCATGCTTGACTCCAGCGGCTCTCATGGCAACGGCAATTACCTCTCCCTATTTATGTTCGGACAGAAGGCAAGCCTGACAGGGATAGAAATCACCCTGGGAAATTCAACCATTGCCGCAGGCACTTCTACCACCGCGTCTGTAAGTGCCATTTATTCCGATGGAAGCAACCGTGACATTCCCTCAGGAATCGCTTTCAGCAGCTCCAATGAAACCATTGCCACCGTAAGTTCTTCAGGTACGATCTCTTCTCTTACAAAAGGAAGCTCAACCATCAGGGCCAGTTACGCCGGCTACACCAATTCCGCCACTCTCAACGTCTCCGATGCTTACCTGGTCACCCTGTCCATTGACCCTGCAAACGAAACCCTTCCCGGCGGGTTTAAAAGATACTATTCAGCCGCCGGAATATTTTCCGACAATTCAGTGCAGGACCTGACCGATCAGGTCACCTGGGAAACGGGCAGCTCTGCTGTTGCTACGGTAGACGTTTCAGGACTGGTCTCCGGAGTCGCCGCAGGAACCACCACTGTGACTGCCTCCAGAAGCGGAGTATCCGATACGGCCGACATCGAAATCACCGGGGCCACTTTGATGTCTCTTACCATTGAACCACAGGAAGCAACTCTTGCCAATGGATATGACAGACAATTCACTGTCACAGGCATCTTTTCCGATAGCTCCACGCAGGATCTGACCGAGCAGGTCACCTGGAGTTCAACGGACACAGGCGTTGCCACGATCTCCAATAGTGCAGGAACCCGGGGATATGCAGAATCACAGTCAGCGGGAACAACCACAATTGAAGTCACATATGGGACAAAAAGCGATGCGGCCTCAGTGACCGTATCCTCTGCCACTCTCGACTCCATCGCAGTTACACCGGATAACCCTATTGCATATGGCACCAATCAACAGTTTACAGCTACCGGGTCTTTTTCTGACGGTTCTACCCAGGACTTAACCGACCAGGTGACATGGAACTCGTCGAATACAGCGGTTGCCACCGTTTCCAATGCGGGAGGACACGAAGGACTTGCCACATCTGTTTCCAGCGGAACCACAACCATCTCCGCATCAATGGGAGGAAAAAGCGGAGACTCACTTTTGGAAGTGAAGCTGATTACACTGACGAGCATTTCCATAACACCGGCCAGTCCCACACTCTACCACGGATCCATACCCGCCACAAAGAACTTCCATGCAAGCGGATCCTACTCCGACGGTACCATTCAGGATCTGACCGACCAGGTTCTCTGGTCCAGCTCCAACACCGACGTGGCCACCGTAAGCAACTCATCTCCCAACCAGGGCAAACTCACAACGGTGGGCGCAGGGAGCATGACCCTGTCTGCCACCAGACAGGGGGTCACCGGTACTACAACTATCACAGTCTCTACAGATACAACGTCTCCCACAGTTACATCGGTGGCATCCTATGCTGCGAGTAATGCCGCGTGTGATGGCGTCCATGACTGCCTTGTGGTAACCTTCAGTGAAGCGGTGAATGTTTCCAGGGCAGCCGATGCTGCTAACTATAAAATTGCAGACTCCATGTCCGGTACATGCAATGGCGGGGACAATTTTTCATCATCATCACAAACAGTTGATTTTGGAATCAGCTCGGTTACTGCCATCACTCAGTCCAGCTATGCGCTGAATCTGGACTCCGGCACAAACGCACATACCTATACATTGATTACAGATTTCGACATTGAGGATCTGGCGGCAACTCCCAACACCATGGGTTGTCCCAATTCTCTCAATTTCCAGGGACAGGATCGTGTATCTCCCTATATGCTCACAGCGAATAATACAACATCTACCACTATCATTGTGGCATTTTCTGAAGAAATGATCTCTACTGGAGGAGGAGCTGACGATGCTTCCGTAGCGGGCAACTACACATTGACTGAAAACGATACTACGGATAACAACAATAGTTGCACCGATCGCTCGGTTTCTTCTGTCACCAAAATTGACGCGAAAACGTTCAAACTGACGTTGGACGGAGACGTATGCTCTATAAAATACAAGATTACGGCTGCTTCAACGCTTACAGATCTGGCAGGCAACAGCATTGCGAATCCGGAGTATCTTACCTTCACTGGTAACGAGGCAATCAAAGTAGTATCGGCCGTCGCTACAGATGTGAACCATGTGGAAGTGACTTTCAGCAAACCCCTTCTTCCTGCTTCCGCCCAGTGCAGCACCATAAGCGATTGCGCCGCTCTTTACCAATTCAACAACTCATCTCTGGGCGATATCACCGGAGCTACAGTAGGCTCCGGTGATAGTTCTAACGTGGTGACTCTGGTTCACTCAGTGGCGCAGCTGGGGAATTCTTACACCATCATCGTTGCCAATGGAAAAGATGGCGACGGATTCAACAATGGTACAGCGTCAGTCCAGTCTACAGATCTGGAAAATATCCAGGCCGCGCCAAGGGATCGCGCCTCCTTTGTAGGCGCTGGTAGTTCCATCACCACCTTTGACGATGGAAGCTATTTCACAGACCCCTATGTAGATGGCACTAGCTTCTCATGGGCATTTGCCTACGGCGGACGCATCTACCTGGGAACTAACGATCAAAACAACTCTGCGTTCCGATTTGACCCTGACGGAGGCAACTCCGTTCAGGTGGGTTTTTCATTCAGCGCCGGCAGTTGTCCCTCCACTGATACATTCGGATACTATACTGACGGCTCCTATACATGCGGGACGAACTCCGGTCCCAATGGCGAAGAGGGTGTAGTTGGTTTCAATGCCATAACACTTACCGGCACCTACACGAACCATGAAACGCTACTTGTGGGACCTGTGGATTCCAGTGGAGTCACAAAAGGTTACTTCACTACGGATCTGGATACAACTCTGGACTGGACCGAGATAGGCTTTTCAGTAACAGGAGGCGGCAATACTGAAAGCATTCAGACCCTGTATGGATCTGGAAGTTCCATCTACCTGGGCTTTTCCTCTGACCATGGTCAGCAGGCTCCCATCATTGCACGCCATGTGGCTTCCTTCTCTGGAAGCAGCGCGGATGACGAGGCAATCTCCAGTATTGCAGCGGGAACCGATATGAGTGTCCGAAGTGTGGACTACGTCGGGAAAAATGCCGGTGGCAACAGCAATAGCGCAAGTATCGTTGGCGTAGATTCCATGATCCTGTTCAACGGAAAGCTGCATATTGCAAACAATGGTGGCATAGCCTCCACTCCGGACCAGGCTACCTTCGCCAATAACTCATATCGATGGAGCGATATGGGTGCAAGCGGAACGACTCTGGAGTTGAACTCCCTGCAGAAACTTCGTCCCGGTCAAAAGGGTGCGCCTTATATGATTGAGTATCAGGGTAGACTCTATCTGGCGCGTAATGTGGCCAGATCCGGTCTCAGTACAACGCCGGACCATGGCGAGCTATGGGTTTGCAACGACGTAGATATTGATGGCTGCGAATCCAGTGAATGGACAAAAATCGTGGATGGATCCACCATGAGTGATCTGCCTTACTCGTCCGGAACTATCTTTAATTCTATCAGTCTGCTCATAGTCAACGGCGGATATCTCTATATAGGTTTTGATGATCTGAGCACCGGTGCAGGCGGGGGTGTTCGCGTGTTCCGATATGAAACTCTTAACGCACACCCCACAGCATCCAGCGGAAGCCTTGGCGCTTCAGGATGGACCCAGCAATCTGATAATGGCTTTGGCAACGACGCCAACACACGTATCTTTAGCGGAGCTTCTATTACGGATGGAGCGAACAATCATTTCGTCTATGTTGTGGTGGGGAATGCAAGCGATGCCATCAAAGTTTACCGTCAAATTGATTGAAAGGAAGGTATACGGTGGAAGAAAAGCGATCAATAGCGAACTCTACCTTCAGAAAGGATACGATCAGAAGGAGCACTATTATTGCCCTGTTCCTCACAACGATAGGCCTGAGTTCGTGTCAACACGTCAGGGTTCAAACTGCATGGGAAATTCCAGCTTCCTGCACCATGGCGAATGCACTTGCAGGTGAAAAATGCAAGCAAGATCTGGAAGAACAAAAGCGGACAATCCTGGCATCAAATCGAATTACTACTCATGTTATCCAACAATCTTTTTACTTGATGGGCCTCTATCCGCTTGAGCAGAGGATCCAGCTCCATGATTACTGCCCTGGAGAGACTCTTCTGGAAGCGTACCAGTATTCCACATGGAAGCAAGGACTCTTTGAACAGCTAACTCTGGGCATCTGGTCACCACGAACTTTAATCATAAAATGTGTAAAGCCAGAAAAGGTGGCGGGCTCCATAAATGATTCCACGTATCCGACAGGTAAGAAAAATGAGATCATCATTGATACATAAATCAGTTTCAAAAAAAAATAGAAATGATTCACTCATAGCAGTGATACTTGTAATGATTCTGCTCTTCACCGCTTGCCATACTACTATCATCGAAACAGATTCCTATTCGAATGAGAAAACGTCCCATACGGTAAAGGAGCTACCAACGTATGAAAAGACTTACGTAAGCCTTGGATTGGGAATCTATGAGTTCAGTGACCCGGATTATATACCATGTCCCGAAGGAGCAACATCAGTGAAATTTCAGAGAACCTTGCTGGACTTTCTAATCCATGTGTCTCTGGGTGGCATCGTTACAACGCGCCATGTTCAGGTGTTTTGCAAGGTAAAGAATCACTGATTACGCGGTAGTTGTGCCCGGAAGATCTATGCCTCACCACTGCCCGGGCGATACACCTCCAGACGATCGCTCCCCAGAGAATAATCGCTGATTTTTCGCCCCTCCATTAAAAAGAAAGGAACTTCCACTCTATTGCGCTGATCCCCGTTGGACCATTGCGATGAATCCTGGTTGGATCTTAATATATCTATTCTATCCCCCGCTTTGAGTTCTCTCTCCAGTGCGTTAAAAAGAGCCGCGCCACCCTCTACCAGAACTTCATTACATCCTCGATGGGATAAGAGGGCACCCAGTTCTACAGCGAATCCTGAATCCTTGAGATCCGGTACAACAACAAAATTTTTCAGTCTGGTGTTCCAGTGATCTTGAGAGCGATGATGCACCAGATAGAGTGGCTCTGCTCCGGTTCTGGTTGTGATCTCCCCTTGCTTTTGAAGGAATTCACTCTCCCGCCGAAAAGGACGATCCATAAGAAAAATGCGCAAAGGTCCATTTCGCGAAACGGAATGCATATCCATCCAGATATCCCGGGAAAAACGAAGGATAGAGTGAGAGATTGGATCTAGCATTCTCTCCTGGTCATAAAAAATCCCCATGGTCGTATCCATTCGAATTTCATAACAACCACGCATTTTCTTTTCTTCAAACTCTTTCTCGCGCCACAGCGCGTTAGCGTTATCTTTTGCTTCCCCACAACTGATGTGCAGAAGATCAGAAAAAAAGGGCAGTGATGTTCCCCGCCGCCAGAGATCTTTCCAGTATACCGGCATATAGTGCGGACCTGTTTTGTCCTGCATCCTCACAGGATAAAAATACCCCTCTGGTATTCGCAGGTTCAGTGACGGAAGATCTGTAGCTACAGTACCTGCTCCGACTATAACGCCATCCATACGAGAACGTAGAAGCATTCCGTAAATGCGTCCTGACGGCCCCGAAATTAACCAGCGAACATTTCTGTGGCCCATGAACCCGTCCCGCGTAACGGCAGCTTTCAAATGGTATCGAGGGCGTTTTCTTGCATTACGTTGCAAAAACCCCTTCAGAAATGCGGAGTGATCATACGCAGTAGAAGAGTGATCAGTAGTTCGAAATATTCTCCCTCCCTGCTCCAGCCGAATCTTGCCTGCCATATCCGGATCCATGGCATCCACGATCACTTCCTGAACATCGGGGTTTTTTAATATACGTGCAGTACAGGGAGGAGTACGCCCATAGCTGGAACAGGGCTCCAGTGTAACGTATAACTTGAAAGAAGGCGACTGTATTCCAAAATACGACGACCGACCCCTCCGGTCGAATGTCATTTCCGACTCCAGAGAATCCAGCGCAACGATTTCCGCATGCCTTTTCCCTGCCTCTTCCGTAGCACCGGAAAAAAGGAGCGGTGGATCTTCTGAACTGACTACAGCCGCCACTGTAGGATTTGGCCAGGTACGTCCCATATTCAATATGGAACGACGGGCCAGTTCAGATTCAATGATATCGTTTATCGAGAGCATGTTTCACTCTCATACCATGGTGGTCGATCCGTCAACGTTTACGAAAACGCCCCATGACCTCCACATAATATTGCACAAAGTGGGAGGCAATGAAAATAGAAGAGTAAGTTCCAATCACAATACCAAAAGCCATAACCTTTGCAAAATCCACGAGAGAATCCACACCACCTATCAGAAGAGCAATAACCGAAAGGAGTGTCAGCAGTGAGGTGACTATGGTTCGCGATAGAGTCTGGGTGATGGCTACATCCATGGTGGTCCGCATAGTGGAAAGCGCCTTCCCTTCCATATTCTCCCGGATCCTATCGAAAATCACAATGGTATCGTTAATGGAATATCCAACTATGGTAAGAATGGCTGCCACAACGGGACCACTCGGTTCGATTCTCA
>JBNLFC010000042.1:0-13604 GCA_050305335.1 Leptospirales bacterium | reverse complement strand
CAGCCGGCCGGCGTGAGTTCGATTACTGTGATCGGACTGACGTCTTTCACCGGGGTTTACCGCAAGAAGAGCTCTCCACGCGTGGTGTCCTCCCTGCACGGAAAAAGACTGAGAATAGCCCATCTGGCGCAACATTCTGGTTGCACTTCGAGATCGGTTTCCTGATGCGCAGATTACATAAATGGTGCTGGTTTTTGCAAAGGGAATCTCAGAACTGACACTCTCCCCTTTTTCTACTATGTCCTGAAGAGGAACCAGTTTGCCTGAAGCGATATGGTACTGGCTGTATTCTGCCGGCGTTCTCACGTCCAGAATCTGGATAGACGGATCAGCGCTATATTTTTGCTGAAAATCTTCCATAGAAATTTCAATACTATCTCCGGCCTGGAGGTTCTCTCCCCCTTTGTTGCCGCAAGAAATGGAAAAAAACATCGAAAAGGCCACCAGAGTGCTCAGGGCAATGGCAGTCCCTTTTTGCCGTGAATCCATCATTATTCAATCCTCCCTATATTATAATAATTGAATATACGGACATGCCCGCTGGATCTGCTTTTTTTGTATATCCTTTCTCTGGCGGTGCTAGCCCGCGGCCCGAGTGTCGCTACAGCGTCCACGGGGGCGAAGGCGTGAGGAGCCGATCCACAGGTGCGCAATGATACGGCCGGGGGATTGGAGAATTTTATGTCACGCTTGCGAATACTTTCTCCAGTATGGTAAGGCCTTTATCTGCCGATTCAATGGATAGTGTAAGTGGAGGCACAAGTCGGATGGCATCGCCGTGACCAGCACAGTTGATCAGAAGTCCTTCGTTTCGACATTGATCCACAATATCTGCACACTGTCGGCCGAGTAGTATGCCTATATGAAGGCCCAGTCCCCTCACCTCTTTGATAAAAGGATACTTTGATTTCATTAGATTGAGTCGATGAAACATATATTCAGATAAACCATTTATATGCTGGAGGATCTCACGGCTCATAATGATTTTCAATGTTTCATATGCAATGCGAGCACCAAGATGATTCCCTCCGAAGGTGGAGCCGTGTCGGCCGGGCCCTAAATACCGGGCGTACTGCTCCTGAACGATCATAGCGCCAATTGGATATCCGCTTCCTAACGCTTTGGCAAGGGTAAGCACGTCAGGCTCAATTCCGAAATGTTCGTACGCAAACAACTTTCCAGTTCGTCCTATGCCGGTTTGAATTTCGTCAAAGATCAGAAGCATATTATGCTCTCGCGTTAACTGACGCGCGGCTCGCACGTAATCCTTTTCCATAGGAATGACTCCCATTTCCCCCTGTACCGGTTCCAGAAAAAGTGCGCACAGTTCGGAACCATGTCGTTGAATCTCAGCCTCCAGAGCAGTTATGTCATTTGCAGGGATATACTTGACTTGAGGGAAAAGAGGACCAAAACCACCGTGAATTTTCTCCTGCCCGGTTAAAGTCATGGCACCTGTGGTACGCCCATGAAAAGAGTCTTCCAGAGAAAGTATGCCGTATCCCCCTTTTTCATGACCGAACGCACGCGCCAGCTTGATGGCCGCCTCGTTTGCCTCTGTGCCTGAGTTGCAGAAGAAGACTTTTCCCGGAAAAGAGTGACCGATCAAAGCTTCAGCCAGAAGGGCCTGCTCCTGATTGTAATAGAGATTGGAGCTGTGAACAATACGATCCGCTTGATCTCGAATAGCCTCCACCAGGTCAGCATCTCCATGGCCCAGAGCATTTACGGCCACACCGGAAACAAAGTCCAGATACGGCCGGTTCTCGCTGTCATAAAGATACTCCCCCTGGCCAAAGTGAAAAGCAATGGGGGCGCGTTTATAAGTGTTAAGAATATACTGATCACTTTTCTGTTTGATCTCTTCAAAGCTTAAAGGTTGGCCAAAGTCACTCATCTTGTACCGCCGAAAAAAAAAGGGGTTTTCAACCAGAGATGAAAAAAGAAGATTCAGGGGAAAGTAGAATTATATGCCCCGGCTTTTTCCCGGACAACCCGTGCTCCCGCGACCCATGCTCTGCAGATGCATTCCTGAGTTGACTGCTCCAGCATCGCTTTCTATCAGCCAAAAAAGGTGGGGTTTACAGGATGGGCCCGGGGCTCTGAAACGATAGTTTAAAATGCAAACAAGAAAAAAATCAAATTGACCGGCAACCTTAACCGGAGTCACGCATAGTAGATCCAGCAACCATATAAAACAGTTATACGATATATTACGATCTTGTAAAAAGCTCTGCGGCAAAATCTGCACAAAAATCATTTATCGTTTCTGATCATATAAATTTTCTTGACACTCGGGATGGCTAAGATAGCTCTTCCAGCACCTGCTTCGCGCAAAAATGACCGCCTGGTACTCCCGGGGGGTATCACCAGGCTCATTTCAAGAGTATGATCATCAAATTTCACAGACAGACCATGGTGAAAACGGGCAAAATCCTGTTGCCCTTCATTCTCTATAGTATTCTCCTGGTGGGAGCGGGGCAAGGCCCGCTTGCACTTTATCGTCAATTCTGGATCTGCCATTGTATGCACCACGGAACTTCTCAACCCCGGGGAAAAACAGAGTCACCACTTGCATTCACACACAAAAATATGAAACACCTGGAACATAATTCCAGCAATCACGTTTGCAAAAGAAAACTTCATTTACTTTTCACAGCGCTTTTGTTATTAAACCGTTCACTGATTCCTCCGGAGGATCCATACAAGCTTTTCTCTTCCTATTTCCTTTATAGCGTCTCTTTTGATCTGTACCGCATTCTGGGAGACGGGCTTCGTGCAGATCTGATCAAACCTCCTGCCTGTTGATTTCAACCATCGGGGAATAGCGCGATTCGGCGATATTCATCGATGCGTACCACTATTATTTAGTTTTGTATAACAACTACTCCGAGGATTTATAATAAATATGATCAAGTATATCCATGGGGTACGGATGAGGAAACCTCTCTGTACCCTTCTCATCGCGCTGTCGGGGACACTGGCATTCAGCGTCCTCCAGGAATCTTCACTTTTCGCCGAAGAACAGACCTTAAATGATATTGAAGTTACAGCGGAAAAAGAGACCGATAGAGCCATATTGGACATTCGCGAAGTCCGTGAAAGCTCTGCTCCTGACATTGGAGAAGCCGTCTCTGCGTTGCCCGGCATCAACAAACTTCGCAAGGGAGGCATTACCAATGATGTAGTGCTTCGAGGATTGCAGAAGGATGATATCAATGTTCTCGTTGACGGCCAGCGCATCTACGGCGCCTGCCCCAATCGAATGGACCCTGCGGCCTTTCACGTAGATTTTGGAGAGGTAGATAAGATCGAAGTAACAAAAGGCCCTTACGATGTGCGAAATGCGGGCAGTCTGGGAGGCACGGTACAGATTAAGACCCACACACCAAAAGAGGGTTTTCATACAGAAGGCAATCTCAGCGTAAGCTCTTTCGGGAGAACTGATGATTCGGTTGTAGGTTCCTCTGGCAGCAAATATGTGGATGTCCAGGTCGGAGGAGCTTACCATGAAAGCGATCCCTACCGGGATGGACATGGAAAAAGATTCACCTCAGCCTATTCTGATTATTATACGGAAGAATATTTTCAGACCATGGCTCTTTCACAAAATTCGTTGCTAAACCAGACAGTAACTTCTGTTCCACAGCTCTTTCCACACATCTACCTGGGACAGTCTCCATCCCCCAATCGATACCGATATTCCGAGCGTGATGACCACGCCTATTTCATGCGAACAGGATGGACTAAATTCAACGTAAAACCTTCGGAAAAACAGACCATTTCAGTCTCTTTCACAAGACAGGAGGCAGACAATATCATGTACCCTTACCTGTTCATGGACGGAAACTACGACAACATTACAAGAGGCTCCATAACGTATACTGGCAAAGATTTCTCGCAGATCTGGAAAGAGCTAATGATCCAGGCTTTTACAAGTTATGTAGATCATTACATGACTGACGAGATGCGATGCAGCTCGCAGGGCACCACATTCTGTGAATGGAGAAAAGAGCGTCCCTACTCCATGGCCACCAGCGCGCAAACACGGGTTTCAGGAGGAAAAGCCCAATCCGTTTTTGCGCTGCTGAACGGCAAAACGACCTTCGGCGTAGATTATTATGAAAGGAGATGGAATGCCGACACAATCACCCGATCCAGACATATGTCTGCAATGCCCATGGGTGGAATGGGAATGGGCATGAACCAGAATCTCAGCTACCGGACGCAAGACTCTATCCCTGATGTTTTTACGCGCAATGGTGGCGCATATCTAGAACAACAAAACAGATTAACGGAATCTCTAAAACTATCGCTGGGTCTTCGCTACGATGTCACCTCCATAGTTCCAGGAGAAGACCGAAGGCAACTCTACAACGTATACTACCCGACGGTAGGCACTCCCTATTTGTACCAGTATGTGTCGACCAGCCTGTTTTCCACAAACTTTGATCAAGAGCTCTACGCTCCTTCCAATCCCCTGTCTCGAAAGTATGGAGACGGAAGCGGGTATGCAAAATTCGACTGGAAGGTAAACAAAGCGACGACGCTATTTCTAGGGTACGGTTACAGTGTTCGATCGCCCAGCCCCCAGGAACTCTATTTCGCCATGCAAAGAATGGGGACAAGAGCTGCACCTGACTACGTGGGCAATCCCACGCTGAAGAATACCCACAACAGCCAGGGAGACGCAGGTATCGAGTATTTCACCGGCAATGTCATGATCCAGGTCAGCGCCTTCTACTCTTCCCTGCACAACTATGTAATTCTGGCAGAAAGAAGCAAAAACACCTGGTATTACACACCTATGGATTCCAACATGATGCTTCTATACTCGGTCGTAACCGGTCAGGATCCTGCGTTAAACAACAGGTATTCCAGATCATACCGCAATGTGAATGCTGTTATGTACGGAGGCGAGCTTTCTGTCATGTTTGCTCTACCGGCCAACTTTTTCATTGGTGGTGGAGCCGACTTAACACGGGGGATCAATGTTACGGACAACCGCAGCCTTCCGGAAATGCCCCCGGAAAAAGGATTTCTCAGAATCCGCTATGATGACAATACTTACCTGGTAGAACTTGAGGGAGTCTTTGCCGCCACGCAAACCCATATCGATGAACGACTGGCGGAAACAAAGACAGCCGGCTGGGGCATTGCAAACATCAAATTTGGCTACACGAAAAAAGGTTTGAAATTCCTTCTGGGAGTGCGAAATCTCTTTGATCGCTACTATTACGAACACCTTTCCTATGCAAGGGGTCTATATTCCAGCGGAGTCAGAATCCCCGAGCCAGGCAGAATGTTGTTTATGAGTATGCAATGGAATTTTTGAAATAACAATAAACCGGGTCGGGTGACGCTCCCTGACCCGGACACTTTCAGACAAAACAATGCTCCGGTATTTTAATTACAGCATTCTGGTCCATCTCGGGATATTCTGCACAATCAGCCTGTACCAGGCCCTGCCTGGAAAGGCTTCCCCTTTCTCTCTGGATGTTCAGGCGTCATCCATAAACAAGCACCAGAAAACAATCCAGATGGAAGCCCTCAATCTTCAATACTTTGATGAGAACATCTCTAAAAGTGCAAATGCTCGAGTGGTCGAAAAAAAAGAGAGAAACAAAAAAGAAAACAATTCGGGCAAAAACAATAGAACGGAAATCATTCGGGGAAAAATATCCAATTACCTGCTCGAGATCGAATATCCTCCCCTTGCAAGACATATGGGCATGGAAGGAAGGGTAATCATTCGCATTTATGTGGACCACAATGGAAATCTATCCAGAAAAGAACTCATCAAATCCAGTGGCTACGCGCTACTGGACACCGCAGCCATGAAAGGCGTGTCCGGATGGTCCTTCGGCCCGGGAGAAGAAGAGAGTCTGGTGGTTCCAGTTCTGTTTCGGTTAAAATAAGATGAGCATGAGCGCCTCTGCCGTGAGCGCGCTGTCCTTCCGTATCCAGAGCGCGGGGCGCCCCTCTTCCTGAGGGGCTGTCAGAGGAGTCATTGTCATCTGGTGGAAAGGCCTATGGATATCCGAACCAATTCAAACCAGAGCGGTCTGCCCACCCTTCGAGCTGATTGCCAGGATCAAGGCGGAGGAAAAGATCCGGAAGCAGACAGCTTTTCCGTATTCGGTTTCTCGCGCGGAGGCGCGGAGATGGTATTCACGACTCTGGTTGGTCAGAAATTTACGATGCGTTATGGTTGTATGGTAGCAACGGGTTCGCAGTTTTCGAGGAATAATACACGGGGACTAAAAACGAGTTGTGCGAAATTTGAATGCATATTTCATGATTTTCCCTTAATAAAGGACTTTTTTGCCATGACCGATCCAATGATCTTCACCCCAGACAATGAACCATATACCGGAATAAATGGTCTATATGTATTCGATACACTTATATCATCAGCCATTAATCTGACTAATAGTGTTGCAAAGTACATTCACAATAGTAAACTAAACTCATTGCAACGTGCAGCTGTAATGATTATCCCCCAGGGGTTAAATATCTCCGTGAGTATTCGTGAAATGATTCATCAAGGTCATCTTTTTCCAGCGGCAGTTCTTCTGCGGTCTTTAGTGGAGCGATCTGCCATCATCTCATATCTACGCAAATTTCCTGACGCAATTGAAGTTTGGGGAAATGGATGGAAACACAGGCAAAGGCTCACCTTCCGGCAGGTTTTGGGTAGTATACAAAATCTGCGCCCATCTGCGAATCATCCTTCCCATCCTCCCAATCCTGTGCCCCCCCTCTGCGCCTCTGTCTTAGATTTTGAAGCGGTTGACGATGCGATTGAGGTTGTCAGAAAGACTGTTGAGTTGCACGGCAAGCTGTTCCAGTTGACCTGCGCTGGCCTTGCATTCTTGAGTAGCGCCGGTTATTTCTTCAATATTCCTTGCCGCATCTTTTGCTGCCATAGACGCCTGCTGGATGCTGTCTGTGACTTCATGGACGCGATCTGTATATTGAGCCATGGAACCAGCAATCTTGTTGTTAATTTGATCGATCTCTTTTACGATTCCTGTGATCTCTGAGATGGCAAAGAGCGCTTTTCTGGCACTTTTTTGAATGCCACTTACCTCTTCCCGGATCTCTTCAGAAGATTGAGATGTTTTTCCGGCAAGTTCCTTTACCTCGTTGGCTACCACCGCAAACCCTTTTCCCGCTTCCCCCGCTCCCGCTGCTTCAATGGATGCATTGAGAGCCAGAAGGTTGGTCTGACCGGTGATTGATTTTATAGATTCCGAAACGTTATCAATCTCCTTCGCTTTTTTTTCCAGATCTGCCATAATCTGATTGGTCTTGTCCGATGTTGTATCCCCTATATGGGCAATTTCAGATGCGTGCATGGATTGCTGTGATACTTCATCCAGAGATAGTCTCATCTCTTCCATTGAGTTTGAAATCATATGAAAGCTTTGATCCATTTGTGTGGCTGTGGAAGAGATGCTTTCCGCCCTTTCTGCAATTCCTGCCATTCGTTCCGTGAGCTGAACGCTTGCTCCGGTAAGTTCTTTTGCCGAGCTGAGGATCATGCTTGTATCAAAGGTGATTTCTTTCACGATAGCATAAATTTTTTCAATGAATCGATTGATCCATGTGGCCAGCTCACCCATTTCATCATCTGAGTTTTCATTTAATCTTTGCGTTAAATCACCTTCTCCCTCGGCAATGTCGCGAATGCGTGTGATTACAGCATAAATAGGATGTGAGATGCTTCTGCCAGTGTAGAGTGAAATGATAACGCCTGCGATAGCTGCCAGAATGCCTGTGATGAGTAAAAAAAGTCGAAACGAGTTTAGCTGCCTCAGGTAAAAACTTCGATCCATGGAAATTTCGATTACGCCGATAGCTTTGCCAGAAAAGTCATGGATTGGAGCTCCGAAAACAGCCCGGTTGTTTCGGATGGTTTCAACGTTGTTAGCAATCTCGTTTGCAGATGGGTTTTCTGTTTCTTTCTCGTTGCCGCTGCTTTCATTCACAAGCAATAGAAGTTCTTCCCCGGTAAGCAGCGGACTTCCCTCGTATGTACTGGCAAAGGTTTTGAATTCCTCTGTTTTTTCCGAAACTGTATTGTCCGTACCGTTCTTGTGTAGATAATCTTTCGTGGCGAGATAAAAGGCAAGCTCAACATCCCGTACGGAGTATCGTTTTTTAAACTCTTCAAGAAAAGGTTTCCCGAAAGAGAGCCCAAACTCCACAGTTCCTGTCTGTTTCCCCTGGTAAAACATGGGCACCACCCCTCGTATTCCAAGGCCTGCCACACCTACTTCAAGTCCAGTGACCGGTTGGCCTGACGTATTTGCCAGAACTACTGTGTGGCGAAACGATGACAGGTCATCGGAAAATTTCTCAGGTTTATGCAATCGAAGAAAGGAACGAGCCGGCGCGGTGTGAAACTGAAACTGCCTCACGGCATAGTCTTTCTGCATCTTTTTATAAACCGGTAGATATTCTCTTAATAGGGCTGCCCGATCTCTTTGGGCGAATAGCTGTCGAGTGGATGGTTGCAATGCTACTGCATTGGCCAGCGATGTTGCAAATTTCTCATTATTTTTCAATTCACCGTTCATTTCCCGGAAAATGGATTCCAGTTCCCTCTCTTCCGCTCCACGAATGAGCTGGTTGATTTGAAAGGTTGCCAGGAGAATAACGACAATGACGACAGATGCAACCACTCCGGACATTGCCAGAATGATTCGGGAGTTGATCCTCCGGAAAGACAGGTGTCTTGATGCCATAGTCTCATCTGACAAATTCTGGAGAAGCGATATTACATGTGGATGGGAAAAAAGCCACTGGAGATGAGTCGTGGCACTTTGCACTTTCGCTTCCTTCCCAATAATTGCGCGGGCAAGGATATCCGAAAGAATGATACAGTGATGGGAATGGTCCCAAATAAGTCTGTAACCTCACTGTTTGTGGATGATCTGAACTATATAATTTTCGGCCCGATGTTTGTCCGGTCGTCTGGCGGCTATTTTTGATATTTTAGTTTCTTTCAGAGGATCCAATGAAGAAGACACGCTTGATACTGGTAGGAGGCTTTCTGGGGGCAGGCAAAACCACACTGATTTTGAAGGCAGCGGAAAAGTTGCGCGGACAGGGTCTGACGGTGGGACTTGTTACCAATGACCAGGCCGCAGGACTTGTGGATACAGCGCTGGCAGAGCGGATGGATTTGAATGTAACCGAAGTGGCGGGAGGTTGCTTCTGCTGTAGCTTCGATGATTTAATGAAATCCATTGATACTCTGGAAAGGGAGGTGAAGCCGGACGTGATACTGGCGGAACCTGTGGGCAGCTGCACAGATTTGATGGCAACCGTCATGCGTCCGCTGTCTCTGTACCATGGAGATCGGTTTGATCTGGCACCCTTCACAGTTTTGAGTGATCCAAACCGGGATCTGGAGGAATTCGACGAAACGGTAAGTTATCTTTACGATCGGCAGCTTTACGAGGCAGACGCCATTGTTTTAACAAAATCTAAAATCACGGGAGCGGAGAGATTGAAGGAGGTGCAGGAGCGTCTGCATGGTCGCTACCCCGATGTTCGCTTGATCACACTTTCCGCAAAGGAGGATATTGGATTTGACGCCTGGTTGGATCACGTAATGCATCAAATCAGTGCTGTGGATCGTACTATGGATCTGGACTATGAGCGTTACACAAAAGCTGAAGCGGTTCTGGGGTGGCTCAATGCCAGAGGATCTCTGAAGTCCCATCAGAAATATTCACCCACTGCATGGATTGCGACCTTTGCCTCCTCTTTGCGAAATCGTATGAAGGAAATCAATAGCGAAATTGCCCATTTCAAAATATTCCTCTCTCAAGGAAATAACGCTTACAAGGCCAGTCTCACGGGAATGGACTCTCCTCTGGCATGGGATTCCTTTTCCGAGGATCAGAAGGGAAGCGAAGGGATGTTTATAGTGAATGCTCGTGTCAATATCAGTCCTGAAGATCTGGAAACTGAAATGAGACAGCTGTTTCGCAATGTTTGCCAGAAGATGGGGATTCAGGAAGTTTTTCAAGAGCTGCGTTCCTTCAGTCCTCCACCTCCGGAACCAACCCATCGTATTACGACCACTCTTTGAAATCGAGATTTATTGCGGAACTTATAGGCACATTTTTTCTGGCTGGTGTCATGTTCGCGGTGCTCCTCTCCAGGTTGATGAGAGAGAGTACCGTGTGAATGTTATCAGTGAGTCTCTCTCTATGTCCATGTAGATCTACAGGCTTTGCCGGTTGCCAATGATAACCCGACACGCTTTCCCGCGAAGTTTATATTTTTAGTGTTGACTATAAAAATATAGTTGACTATAAAAATATGATCTTTCACATTCTGATTGTGAAAGATCACAGTCTTCGGGAAAAAAAGTTTGCAGCGACACGACTGGCTTTGCTGGAAGCGCTCAAACAAAGACTCACGGATAACAATCTTGAAGAGATCAAAGTTCAGGATCTCTGTCGTGATGCCATGATTTCGGAGGGGACTTTCTATAACTACTTTCCGAAGAAAAGTGATTTGCTTTACTACTTCATTCAATTATGGACCATTGATGTCCTTTACAAGGCGCAACACTCCGGTCTCAATTCCGTCTATGAGAAGATTGCACTGATTTTCACAGACACCGCCCGGATGAGCGCAGAGCATCCACGCATAATGGCTGAGATCATCGCATTTCAGGCCAGACGCACCTCCAGGCCAGATATTCCCCCCATCGCCTCTGCGGAGCGACAGATGGCCTTTCCCGACCGTGAGGGAATTGAACAGATACCTGATATGGGGCTGGATTCTATTCTCCCATTGTACATTCAAGAAGCCATAAAAAATCGAGAACTCCCTTCCGATACGGATGTGGATCTGCTCACAGTTGGATTGGCCTCCATTTTCTTCGGGCTGCCTTTGATTTTTGGGGAAAATGATCAGATGACAAGCGTTATGCCCCTTTTCTATGAGAGGGAACTTGAAATTTTCTGGAGAGGAGCGGGCGGAAAGATGCCGCCTGCTTCCGGAAAAAAACAAAAAAGAAGATAGCGGGTTGTGAAAAACACTCCGGCGGGCTGCCGGGATTCTAATGATTACCAGGTTTTTTTTACGGGGGAAAGGTATGAAAAAAATTATAGATTTCGGCATTCATAATGGATTGTGGAAGCAATCCTGGTTTTTATTGGTTGCGGGAGTGGTATTGTTGCCTCTATCCGATAACCGTGGCGGGACGGATTTTCTGGCATGGTTTGCCATGGTGCCTTTTCTGTTGTATGTTATGAACTATCATGGAGGAAAAAAGTCAGTCTGGCTTTTCTTCTCGTTACAGCTTGCTGTTCATCTGATGATCGCTAAAATCATCACACCGCCACTTTCCTATCTGATGGTTTCTATGTTTGCAATTCCTACCGCTGTCGCGCTGTGGTTTTTTTTGACACTCTGGAGCAAGTTGTACCGAAGGACTCCCTTGCACCTTTCCATTTTCCTGTATGTTGCCATTGTAGTCTTGATGGAGTGGCTTCAATCGTTTGAGTCGGAGATGGGAGTATGGGGTACACTTGCCAATACACAGTTGCAAAATCTTCCGCTATTACAGCTTGCTTCTCTTACAGGTGCTCTTGGAATCTCCGCACTGCTTGCCTGGTCCAATGCTCTGATTGCTCAAATAATCCAGCAGAGAGGATTCGGTAAGTTTCGCGTTCACGGCTTGCTATTTCTGGCTGTATTAACAGCAGTTCATATTTACGGCAATCTTCGTTTGCTGGGAACCCAGAAAGGAGATGCGCTTCGTGTGGCAGCCGTATCTACCAATTATATTCCGGCCGCTGGGGGGCTGCCCGATACGGCTGACCCGGCTATTGTGCAGGAGAGGGATTCTCTATTTGCAAAATCTGAGCGGGCTGCAAAAATGGGTGCGAAGGTAGTTGTCTGGAATGAGGGCGCCACAATTGTTTCTAAGCAGTCGGAGAAAGAGTTCCTGGAGCGTGCCGCTGCTTTTACACAGAGCACAGAAAGCTACCTGGTTGCGGCGTATGTGGTCCCTCTGCGAAAGGATCCCGTATCCTTTGAAAATAAATATGTTCTCATAACGCCCGATGGAAAGGCTGCTGAAGAGTATCTAAAGCACCATCCCGGACCGGGGGAGGGGAGTGTGCAGGGCACTGAACCTCTTAGAACCACGGATACTCCTTACGGGAAAATCTCCGGGGCTATCTGTTACGATTATGATTTTCCTGAAATGTCTCTCAAACATGCGCGTCTGGGCACGGATCTTCTTCTGTTACCTTCTTCGGACTGGAGAGGGATTGATCCTCAGCACACCTTGATGAGCAGAGTCCGGGCCATCGAAGGAGGATTTTCCCTTTTGCGAAGTGTGCGGGCAGCTACCTCCATGGGGTTTGATGCTTACGGTAGAATTCGCGGATCATTGCCCTATTACGAAAAAAATGATCGCATATTGTTGGTCTCTTTGCCGATGGGGCGAATCTCTACCATCTACAGTCGAACGGGAGATCTGCTTCCTTTTCCTGCGATACTACTATTGATTGCAGGACTGACTATCGCCCTGAAATCATGGCGTGGAGAAAAGGCGGAAGGACCGTCAAAAAATCGGCAGGACCATGAGTAGTTTTATATCAACCCTCTTTGCGATAAATCGATAAAGGAATCTTAAGTTCTTCGATTTTCCGAGAGAGGGTATTTCTGTGAAGTTGAAGAAGGGAGGCAGCTTTTGTGATACTCCCTCCGGTGGCCTTCAAGGCTCGCCGTATCAATTGATCCTCCATTTCGTTGATGGTAGGTATCCTCTCCATCTCTTCGTCCAACTGTTCCTGGAAATTGTCATTATGGGAGCTGGATTCCTTTTTTTGTTTTCCCCGGAGATTCCCGTACGGAAGGAGTTCCATGATAGATTCATCTTCAATGATCTCTTTCAGAAACGTCGGCGCATTTTTCCATTTTGCTTCTCCCACATGATAATCTACTTCGGTGAGTATTCGTGGCGGAAGATCGGGGGCACGAATTTCTCCGTTATGCGAAAGAACTGCCATTCGCTCTATACAATTCTCAAGTTCCCGGATATTGCCCGGCCAATTGTATGCAAGGAGGATAGAAGGTAAATCCGGATCGACGATTCGATAATCCATATCATCTTTAATGCGAAGTTTTTCGAGAAAATAGAGGGCCAGGGGAATTATATCTTCTTTCCGCTCACGTAGCGGCAGTATTGTGACCGATACAACGTTCAATCGAAAATAGAGATCCTGGCGAAAATTGCCATGCTGGACTTCTCTCTCAAGGTCTCGATTGGTGGCTGCAACAAGTCGAACATTGACCGTAACTTCTTTGCCGGAGCCCAGTGGTTCCATCTTTCTTTCTTGAATTACTCGCAAAAGTTTTACCTGGAGAGCAGGTGTAAGCTCGCCTATTTCGTCGAGGAAAATTGTGCCGCCATCGGCCATGAGAAAGCGTCCCTCTCTGGAACGCAGTGCGCCCGTGAAGGCGCCTTTCTCACGGAGACGGACATCACGCCGGCGGACGAGCCCGACGTGTGTGACAGCATCGCGTCGTTGGGAAAGAGGACGTCGTCGCGGAACCGGAAG